>NZ_JAUMZR010000046.1:0-13714 GCF_030528045.1 Streptococcus sp. | reverse complement strand
TCATCCCTTAAAAAACACTTTATAAAAATTGTACAGAAAAGTGTTGCCTTTTCAGCTTCTAATATAAATTATCGTATAGCTGGAATTTCTGATGTTGCAACATTTTATTTACTATATAAACGAATTGAGGAAATGGTTTATCCTGGTTATGACACACTCATGTATTTTAAAGATATGGATGTGCGTAAGAGAAGAGTTGGGAGACTTGAACAAGTCGAATTTGAACAAGATAAGAAATATGAACCCTTCTTAACGTATCTATCGAGTAGAATTGCTCCCTATCATTTTTCATTGAAAATTATTTCTAATGAACCTAAGGATATATATGAGTTCAAACCATATAAAGATTCTTTTATTTTTACTTATATTTATAGTAAACATAGACCAATAATTGAAGCTGAAAATTTGAATAAAATTAGTGGTGAGAGAAGGTTGTATGGGGTAAAACCTTTTGAAATGGAGGCACCAAAAAGGAGATACGATCCGTTTATAATTGAATACTACCGACAAGCTTCAGAAAGTAGCGATCCATTTATACAATTTATTTCTTATTATCATATCTTAGAATATTTTTATGATAAAATATTTAATAAAAAATTAATAGAAGATTTGATGAACAAAATAACTCATCCTGATTTTTCATATAGGAATAAATCTAAAATCAAGGAGTCGGCTTATTTTTCTTATAAACGATTGACTGGCTTTGGTGAGGGTGGTCAAGGTAATGAATTAGAATCCTTGAAATTTGTTTTAAAAGAGTATGTCAGACCTACAGAATTAAGAGAAAGACTAATAGAGTTGAAACAAAATCCAGACTTCTATCAAAATAATAAAGTAGATTTTAGTAATGGCCCTGATATTTCTTTTAGTTACGAAGAGGGGATATATATTACTCTTGCAAAAAGGATTTATTTTACTAGAAATTCCTTGATTCACAGTAAGAGTAATAGGAAATCTCAAACTTATCGAGTAAATATTCATAAAGATATTTTGAGAAATGAGATTCCATTATTGGAAGCAGTGTCGGAATTAGTAATATTAAATTCTTCTGAAATTTTATAAAATTGGTTATTTCGAAATAATTTAAAGAGAAGTTAAAAAGTATAACAAAGAATACAGGTTATATAATCTCTGAATGAGCTAAAAATTTTTAACAATAAGGAGAAGAGGGCAAATTCAAGTATTTGGATTCTTGCTAAAAGCGTCTCTCTCCTGTAAAAAATAACTTTAAAACTAGAAAGGAAAGGACACTAGGTTTCACTAATTCGAACCTGGACAGAAAGCTTAGAATTTAGACACCCCGCCTTGGGTTTCTAAAATTCAGTCGCTTTCTAGTCGCCCTTGGTATCATAAACATGATCAACCGTTACTCTCGCCCTGAGATGGCGAACATTTGGAGTGAAGAAAATAAATACCGTGCTTGGCTTGAGGTGGAAATCTTGGCTGACGAGGCATGGGCTGAGTTGGGGGAAATCCCTAAGGAAGATGTGGCTTTGATTCGCGAAAAGGCGGACTTTGACATCGATCGTATTTTAGAGATTGAGCAGGAGACGCGCCACGATGTGGTTGCCTTCACACGTGCGGTTTCTGAGACTCTTGGTGAAGAGCGCAAGTGGGTCCACTATGGTTTGACTTCTACCGACGTGGTGGATACGGCCTACGGTTACCTCTACAAGCAGGCTAACGACATCATCCGCAAGGACCTTGAAAACTTCCTTAACATCATCGCTGATAAGGCTAAGGAGCACAAGTTCACCATCATGATGGGTCGTACTCACGGTGTGCACGCTGAGCCTACAACCTTTGGTCTTAAATTGGCGACTTGGTACAGTGAAATGAAGCGCAATATCGAGCGTTTCGAGCATGCGGCTGCTGGTGTAGAAGCTGGTAAGATCTCTGGTGCGGTTGGAAACTTCGCTAACATCCCACCATTTGTTGAGCAATATGTCTGCGACAAGCTAGGTATCCGTGCCCAAGAAATTTCTACACAAGTCCTTCCTCGTGATCTTCACGCTGAGTACTTTGCAGTTCTTGCTAGCATCGCGACTTCCATCGAACGTATGGCGACCGAGATTCGTGGTTTGCAAAAATCTGAGCAGCGCGAAGTGGAAGAATTCTTTGCCAAGGGACAAAAAGGTTCATCTGCTATGCCTCACAAACGCAACCCTATCGGTTCTGAAAACATGACAGGTCTGGCGCGTGTTATCCGTGGTCATATGGTGACAGCCTATGAGAACGTCGCTCTTTGGCATGAACGTGACATTTCTCACTCATCAGCTGAGCGTATCATCACACCTGACACGACTATTTTGATCGACTACATGCTCAACCGTTTTGGAAATATCGTCAAGAACTTGACAGTCTTCCCAGAAAACATGATCCGCAACATGAACTCTACTTTTGGTCTGATCTTTAGCCAACGTGCTATGTTGACTTTGATTGAAAAAGGCATGACACGTGAGCAAGCCTATGACTTGGTGCAACCAAAAACAGCTCACTCTTGGGACAACCAAGTAGACTTCAAACCGCTTCTCGAAGCAGATCCAGAAGTGATATCACGCCTCACTCAAGAGGAGATCGATGAAATCTTCAACCCTGCATACTACACCAAACGAGTAGATGATATCTTCGAACGTATCGGACTTGGTGACTAATCATAAAATAAAAAAGCGAGATTCAATCTCGCTTTTTCGTATTCTCTTAGAAGAATCTTAGTCTTCTTTTCTCTTAGTCAGTCCGTAGGCTGCTAGAGTCGCCATGAGTCCTGCTGCGACCAAGCCTGCAGAGTCTTGACTTCCTGTTGCAGGGAGTTGTTTTTCATCTGCTTTGCTAGTAGTTGGTTCAGCTTGCTTAGCTTTCTCAACGGCAGTTCCGACTTCGACAACCTGTGCTACTGCTTCCTGCGATACCGCACTATTGACAAGGGTTCTTTCTTCCTTGCCGTCAGCAGTGGTGCTGACAGAGTAGAAAATCGTACGGCGACCATTTACACCAGCAACGACTACTTGCGTTTGTCCGAGTGGTAATTGTGGATTTTCACGTGTTACGGTAGTGAACGGAATCTCTTCCTCTTGGATGTCCAGTCTTGGTTTTGCCTCTGCGGCTGGAGCAAGACCGTGTTCATCTCCTTTGTGAGTAATAGGGGCGCCGATTTCAACCACTTGGGTCACAGGTTCTTTGGTTACTTGGCTATCTAGAACCGTTTCTGTTTGTTTCCCATTTTCAGTAAGGACAGAGATGTAATGAGTGCGTTCGCCCTCTACACCTGGTGTGATAATCTTTTCCTGACCAGCTGGGAGATTCGGATTTTCCTTCTTGATGACCTCAAATGGAATCTTTTCTGCTCTTGTGATGAGTTCCGGTTTGGTTTCAACATTGGCAGCTAGTTCGTTTTCATCGAGGCTTCCTGAGTGGGTTGCCGCTGGTTTAAGGCCTAGGCGGGCTGCCTTGAGTTTGGCTACGAGAGCGTCTAACTCGGCTTGTTTGTTACGGTTGAGGTTGTAGTTGAGAGCTTCTTTCGCTTCATTTAGGGCCTCCAAGCTTTCCTTGCTGTATCCATCCAAGTTTGCAGGGATTTGAACAAGTTCCTCACGGAGGGCATTGTAGTTAGCGCGGAAGTAGTCTTTATTATTGTCTGCAAAGGCAGTCATGAGTTCAAAGATTTCTTCTTCCTTGTACTCAGCACTTGGTCTGTCTGCCCAGATAGCAAGCATGCTTCCGACGGTTGGAAGGTCTACCTCAGGATATTTGGTAGATGCAAGCTGGTTAAATGGTGTTTTTTTAGTATTTTCAATTGCTTTTTTGAGGAAACCACCACCATCTTCAGGTTTTTGGCCGAGAATGTAGTACCAGTCTCCGTTGGTGTTGAGCAGTTTATAACCTTTGCTTGCTAGGTACTGAGGCGTCGCAAGGTTGTAACCCCACCATCCTTTAGACCAGTAAGAGATGATGACATCCTTGTCAAACTCAACATCATCCTTGTCTTCGTAGTAGAAACCATCGTTGAAGGCCATTGGTTGAAGGTCTCTTTCTTTGGCCATGGCAGCAAGGGTGTTAGAGTACTCAGCAAACTTACCATAGAGATTGTAGTATTTTAGATAATACCAGCCTTGCGCGTTGGTAGCATCATTAGCATATTCGTCTGTACCGTAGTTAAAGATCTTAGTCTTGCCTGCAAAGAAGTCCATGTACTTGCCGATGAGGGCTTTGACAAAGTTCATCGCCTCTTCGTTTTCAAGGTCCATGGTTGTCTTAGAGACCTTGTCAAAGTTGGCTTGAGGATTCTTGATTCCAAGTTTTTCCATAGCGACGAGCATGGCATCCATGTGACCTGGGCTGTTGATCGCTGGGATGAGTCCGAGGCCTTTTGATTTTGCGTACTCGATCAATTCAGTGATTTCAGCTTGACTAAGAGTAGTTCCGTTTGGATCATCGTAGTAAGCTTTTGTTCCTTCGATGATGGCCTTTTTGACATCATCACTTGCATAAGTTTTGCCGTTAGCTGTGATGGTCATGTCATCAAGGAGGAAGCGAAGTCCATCATTTCCTAGGAGAAGATGCACATCAGAGTAGCCGAGCTCGCTCGCCTTGTCTACGATGCGTTTGAGTTGGTCGAGCGTGAAGTACTTACGTCCAGCATCGATGGAGATTACCTTGTTCTTGGCAAGTTTTTCAACTTCACGTTTCGCGTCTTCTTCTTTTTGAGCTTCTGGTGTGAAGGTCAAATTGCTGACAGCTTCTTGGAGTTTCGCGATTGCTTGGTCAATGGTGTCTTGTTGGGCGCGGCTGAGGTTGCTGTCGAGTGAGCGAATGGCTTTTTCAGCTTCTTTTACAGCTGCGACACTTTCTGCAGTATAGCGGTTAAGGTCTGTTGGTACTTCTTTCAGAGCTTGCTCAGCAGACTCATAGTCAGCTGCGAAGTATTCAGCATTGGCATTTGCGAAGCTACGCATGAGTTTGAAGAGGCGTGATGGTGAATAGCGTGCAGATGGGGTATCCGCCCAAGCAGCTACCATACCCCCGATGAACGGGATAGTAGCCCCATCAGATTTTGGTACAGAAGTGATTGGAGTGTTCTTGATACCATTGAGTCCTTGGTCGAGGTTGTACCAACCTTGGCCATCGGCATTTCGTCCGAGGACGTAGTACCAAGCATCGTTGGTGTTAAGGATTTGGTGGCCTTTTTCAACTAGAAGTTTAGAAGAAGCGACGTCGTATCCGCCCCATCCACCAGTCCACATAGAAACGATGATGTCTTTGTCAAAGGTTCCAAAACTAGTGTCGCTATTGTAGTAGATACCGTCGTTAAAAGCCATTGGTTTGAGGCCGTGAGATTTGACGATGCGAGCAAGGTCATTAGCGTAGGCGATAAATTTATCATAACCCTTGTCTGGGAATCCATATTCTGGATACCATTTATAGGCTTGAAGAACGCTCCAGCCTTTAGCATCTGTAGCATCATTGGCGTACTCGTCTAGCCCGATGTTGAAGATGTCAGATTTGCCAGCGAAGTAAGCAGCATACTTGTTGATCAGAGCTTTGGTAAATGCAACAGCCTCCTTGTTATCAAGGTCAACGGTACGAGCAGATTCCTTACCAAAGTAGTTGAAGTTCGGTTTTTGAATACCTAATTCTTTCATGGCATGCAAAATCGCATCCATGTGACCAGGGCTGTTTACAGTTGGGATGAGACCAATGCCTTTGTTTTTAGCATAGTTGATCAAGTCCGTCATCTGACTTTCTGTCAAATGGTTGCCGTTTGGATCCTTGTAGTAGGCATTGGTTCCATTTTCGAGTGCACGTTTGACATCGTCGCTTGCATAGGTTTTGCCATTGGTTGTGATCGTCATGTCGTCCAACATAAAACGCATGCCATCATTTCCAACTAGTAGATGAAGATCAGTATAACCGTAGTGTTTGGCTTTGTCGATGATTTCTTTGAGTTGGTCTGGAGAGAAGTACTTGCGTCCAGCGTCGATTGAGATCATTTTTCGTTTTGCCAGTTTTTCATTTACCTGAGCTGCTCGTTCTGTGCTAGGAGTGGCTACTGCAGGTGTGACGGCTTCGTTTTTCTTTTCGGAAGGAGTACTTTCGGCAGGAGTTTCAGCTGGGGCAGGGCTTTCTTTCTCAGCAGTAGGAGTTGGAGTAGCATTTTCTGTCACAACTGGTGCGCTTGACTCTTCTGTTTTTGGAGTAACTGTTCGAGGAGCCTCCTGGTCTTCTTTGACCTCCTCTTTTACAGGTTTGTCAGCCTTTTCTTCCAGTTTTTCTGGAACCTTAGAGTCTACAGCTTCTTCGGTTGCTTGAGGACTCTCCTGAATAGTTTGGACAGTTTCTTCGGCTGTTGGAGCTGGAGTAATCCCGTTGGCAGATACGACTTGTGCGCTAAAAGCAAATCCTATAAGTACAGAAGCTGCCCCAACCGCGTATTTACGAATGGAGAAGCGCTGTTTCTTTTCTAGTTTCATGACAAAACCTCCTTGTTATTATCATATATGATAGCGTTTACATAAAACCGATTTTATTTTATTTTATTTTATTATCTCAGGAGTAAAATGTCAAGTGGATTTATATAAGAACTATAATAAATAGAGGAAATCATAAGATTTAGGAGAAATTTGCCATAAGGGATAAAACAGAGGAAAAACCAAACAAAAATTTAACCTATTTTTATTAAAAATGCTACTAATTAAATGAGAGACCTTCATAGCATTTCACAACTTCTTTCTCGTGCTATAATGAATAGAGAAAAAGCCTGAGCTAGGCTCAGGCTTTTTCTTAATGACCTCGGTTACATGAGATGAATTTGATTTTGTAGTAGTCTGCTCGCTTATAAGTTTCATTATAGGCAAGGACTTGGCCAGTGGCCTCAAGTTTTGTAGTCTTCGTTTGGAAGACAGTTGGGAATTGTGTATCGATTCCGAGTACAGAAGCAGCATGCTCTGGTGTTGGGAATGCGATTTCGTTGATTTCCTCAAAATGTTCATCACTCATGTGAATGCGGTAATCCAATTTGAAACGTGTATAGATAGAGCTATAATAGTCAAGATTTGGATAGTTGGCATTGATGTATTGCTCAGGAATATAAGATGTGTGGTAGATGTATGTTACGTTGTTTGTATGACGAATACGTTCAATTTTATAGTAGAATTGATCTCCACGTAGTCCAAGTTTATCTAGATATTCAAGTTTGTTTCCGCGCTCGATGGAAAGGACAGTAACTTTATCATCTTTTGTTTCAAAAATTTCGACATCTGAAAACTCAACGAGTTTGTGCTTGCGGGCACGTGAAACGAAAGTACCTTTACCTTGTTGGCGGACAATGTAGCCGTCTTTAGCAAGGTCGTTCAAGGCACGAACAACTGTGATTGAACTTACATCGTACATCGCGATCAATTCGGCTTCTGTATAAAATTTATCTCCACTTGCAAATTGACCAGAGATGATTTTGTTTTTTAATTCATCTTTAATATATTGGTATTTAGGAATAGCCATAAATTTCACCTCGATTCTCTTTCTCCAATTTTGATTTTACCACAAATATAAAGAAAAGAGTAGTATTAAGGTCAAAAAATTAAAATAATAGACTAAAAATGTTATTTTACATGTAAAAAAATTCATTTGATGTTCTTATGAATTATCATACATAAAAAGATATTTTCATGCTATTTTTAGATAATTTCGGTAAACGTTAAGTAAAAAAATAGAAAAATTTTAAATAATTTTATAAAACCTATTGACAAATGCAAAAGATTTGATTATAGTTAACATTATAATAAATGAAAGCGCAAACTTAATTCGTCAGAGGTAATAACATGACAAGATTTAAAATTGAGGACGATTTCTATTTAGACGAAAAACCGTTCAAGATTTTGTCCGGTGCCATTCATTATTTTAGGATTCCAGCAGAGGATTGGTATCATTCTCTCTATAACTTAAAGGCGCTTGGCTTTAATACAGTCGAGACCTATGTGGCTTGGAATTTACACGAACCTGTTGAAGGGGAGTTTGATTTTGAAGGTGCCAGAAATTTGGAGAGATTTCTTCAAATAGCACAAGAATTAGGTCTCTACGCCATTGTTCGCCCGTCTCCATTTATCTGTTCAGAATGGGAATTTGGTGGCTTGCCGGCTTGGCTCTTGACCAAGGACATGCGAATTCGCTCGTCCGACCCGGCCTACATCGAGGCTGTTGCTCGCTATTATGACCAATTATTGCCAAGGCTTGTGCCTCGCTTGTTGGATAATGGTGGAAACATTCTTATGATGCAAGTCGAAAATGAATATGGCTCTTATGGAGAAGATAAGTCTTATCTACGAGCGATTCGGAAATTGATGGAAGACCGAGGGATTGATTGCCCCCTCTTTACTTCAGATGGTCCATGGAGGGCTACTCTGAAAGCCGGAACCTTGATCGAAGATGACCTCTTTGTGACAGGGAATTTTGGTTCTAAAGCTCTGTGCAACTTTTCACAGATGCAGGAATTCTTTGATGAGTATGGCAAAAAATGGCCTCTCATGTGTATGGAATTCTGGGATGGCTGGTTCAACCGTTGGAAAGAACCCATCATCATTCGTGATCCTAAAGAATTGGCAGAAGCTGTTCGAGAGGTATTGGAGCAAGGCTCTATCAACCTTTACATGTTCCATGGTGGCACAAACTTTGGTTTCATGAATGGTTGCTCGGCTCGAGGAACTCTGGATTTGCCACAAGTCACATCTTACGACTACGATGCCCTTCTCGATGAAGAAGGAAATCCAACTGCTAAATACCTAGCGGTCAAGAAGATGATGGCAACACACTTCCCGAAGTATCCACAGTTGGAACCACTCTATAAGGAAAGCATGGAGATAGGGTCCATTCCATTGGTCGAAAAAGTTTCCTTGTTTGAAACCTTGGACAGTCTCTCTAGTCCTACCGAGAGCCTCTATCCAAAAGCGATGGAAGAACTTGGTCAAAGTTATGGCTACCTTCTCTACCGCACGGAGGCAAGTTGGGATGCAGAAGAGGAATGTCTCCGTATCATCGATGGACGTGACCGAGCTCAACTCTTTGTAGACAGTCAATGGATTGCTACTCAATACCAGACAGAGATTGGTGAAGACATCTACTGTCAGGGCAACCGAGAAGGTTTTTCAGAGATTGACATCTTGATCGAAAATATGGGGCGTGTCAACTACGGACATAAGTTATTGGCGGATACGCAGTGTAAAGGAATTCGTACAGGTGTCTGCAAAGATCTACATTTCTTACTGAATTGGAAACAATATCCACTACCACTGGATAATCCTGAGAAAATTGATTTTTCAAAAGGATGGATAGAAGGACAACCAGCCTTTTACGCTTTCGACTTTACTGTTGGAGAGCCGAAGGATACCTACTTAGACTTGTCTGAGTTTGGTAAGGGGGTTGCCTTTGTCAACGGGCACCACCTAGGACGTTTCTGGAACGTCGGCCCGACCCTCTCACTTTATATCCCTCATAGCTATCTCAAGGAAGGTGCTAACCGCATCATCATATTTGAAACTGAGGGCGAATATAAAGAAGAGATTCATTTAACTCGTAAACCTACACTAAAACACATAAAGGGGGAAAACTTATGACAATTGTAGGATGCCGTATCGATGGACGTTTGATCCACGGTCAAGTAGCCAACCTTTGGGCTGGAAAACTAAATGTTTCACGCATTATGGTTGTAGACGACGAAGTTGTTAACAACGATATTGAAAAGAGTGGTTTGAAACTTGCGACACCACCAGGTGTGAAACTCAGTATCTTGCCAGTTGAGAAAGCAGCAGCAAATATCCTTGCTGGTAAATACGATAGCCAACGTCTCTTTATCGTTGCACGTAAACCAGACCGTTTCCTTGGTTTGGTCGAAGCAGGTGTTCCGCTTGAAACACTCAACGTCGGCAATATGTCTCAAACACCAGAAACTCGCTCTATCACACGTTCTATCAACGTGGTAGACAAGGATGTGGAAGACTTCCACAAACTAGCAGAAAAAGGTGTGAAACTCACTGCTCAAATGGTTCCAAATGATCCAGTTTCAGACTTTTTGAGCTTATTAAAATAGAAAAAAATTTTTAGGAGGTCATTGTTATGATACAACCGTGGCAAATTTTACTTCTCACTTTGTACTCAGCTTATCAAATCTGTGATGAGTTGACAATCGTTTCATCTGCAGGTTCCCCTGTATTCGCTGGTTTCATTACTGGTTTGATCATGGGAGATGTGACAACTGGTTTGTTTATCGGTGGTAGCTTGCAGTTGTTCGTTCTCGGGGTTGGTACCTTCGGTGGTGCTTCTCGTATCGACGCAACTTCTGGTGCGGTTCTTGCAACAGCATTCTCTATCTCTCAAGGTATTGATACAGATCTTGCGATTACAACAATCGCTGTACCAGTAGCAGCACTTTTGACATACTTCGATGTTCTTGGACGTATGACAACTACTTTCTTTGCACACCGTATTGATGCTGCGATCGAACGCTTTGACTACAAAGGTATCGAACGCAACTACCTACTTGGTGCGATTCCATGGGCTCTTTCTCGTGCCCTTCCAGTATTCTTCGCTCTTGCTTTTGGTGGAGAATTCGTACAAGGTGTTGTAAACCTTGTTAAAGAATACCAATGGGTTGCAGACGGTTTGACACTTGCAGGTCGTATGCTTCCAGGTCTTGGATTTGCAATCTTGCTTCGATACCTTCCAGTTAAACGTAACCTTCACTACCTTGCAATGGGATTCGGTTTGACAGCTATGTTGACTGTTCTTTACTCATATGTAACAGGTCTTGGTGGCGCTGTTGCGGGTATCCTTGGTACTCTTCCTGCTGATGTTGCTGAAAAGATTGGCTTTGCTAACAACTTCAAAGGATTGTCTATGATTGGTATCTCTATCGTAGGTATCTTCCTAGCAGTGCTTCACTTCAAAAATAGCCAAAAAGTAGCTGTAGCAGCACCTTCTACACCATCAGAAAGTGGGGAAATCGAAGATGACGAATTCTAATTACAAACTTACAAAAGAAGATTTTAATCAAATCAACAAACGTAGCTTGTTTACTTTCCAATTAGGTTGGAACTACGAACGTATGCAAGCTTCTGGTTACCTTTACATGATCTTGCCTCAGTTGCGTAAAATGTATGGGGATGGCACTCCTGAATTGAAAGAAATGATGAAAGTTCATACTCAATTCTTCAATACTTCACCATTCTTCCATACCATTATCGCTGGTTTTGACCTTGCCATGGAAGAAAAAGATGGTGTGGGTGCAAAAGACGCCGTTAACGGTATCAAGACAGGTTTGATGGGACCATTCGCTCCTCTTGGAGATACAATCTTTGGTTCACTTGTACCTGCTATCATGGGGTCAGTCGCAGCAACTATGGCTATCGCTGGCCAACCTTGGGGTATCTTCCTTTGGATTGCAGTTGCAGTAGCTTATGACATCTTCCGTTGGAAACAATTGGAATTTGCTTACAAAGAAGGGGTTAGCCTTATCAACAACATGCAAAGTACCTTGACAGCTTTGATTGACGCTGCATCTGTACTTGGTGTCTTCATGATGGGTGCTCTTGTAGCAACATTGATCAACTTTGAAGTTTCTTATAAATTGCCAATCGGTGAAAAAATGATTGACTTCCAGGACATCTTGAACTCAATCTTCCCACGCTTGCTTCCAGCAATCTTTACTGCCTTTATCTTCTGGTTGCTTGGTAAGAAAGGTATGAACTCTACTAAAGCGATCGGTATCATTATCGTTCTTGCAGTAGGTCTTTCTGCTCTTGGTAAATTTGTACTTGGAATGGGTGCATAATTTATGAGCAAATCATTAATTTTGGTGAGTCATGGTCGTTTCTGTGAAGAACTTAAAGGTAGCACAGAAATGATCATGGGTCCACAGGACAACATTCATGCAGTGGCTCTTCTTCCAGAAGATGGTCCAGAAGAATTTACTGCAAAATTTGAAGCTGCTATCGAAGGATTGGATGATTTCCTAGTCTTTGCGGACCTTCTCGGCGGAACACCTTGTAACGTGGTAAGCCGTTTGATTATGGAAGGTCGCGACATTGAACTCTACGCAGGGATGAATCTTCCAATGGTAATTGAATTTATCAATGCAAGCCTTACAGGTGCAGAAGCGGATTATAAGAGCCGTGCTGCAGAAAGCATCGTAAAAGTCAATGATTTATTAGCATGCTTCGATGATGACGAAGATGAATAATGCTCTTCGAAAATCAAGTTCAAACTACGTCAGCGTCGCCTTGCCGTACTCAAGTACAGCCTGCGGCTAGCTTCCTAGTTTGCTCTTTGATTTTCATTGAGTATAAGATGTGACAACGTGAAAATCATTAGAGCATCTTATATAGAATATACATGGGAATGGGAGTCACTCCCATTCCCATATTTTCAATAGGAATGAAACAACAATAGATTAGAGGAACTCTATGCTAAATTACACAAAAGAAGAATTACTTGAACTGGGTGCAGAAATCACGACTCGTGAGATCTACCAACAGCCTGATGTATGGAAAGAGGCTTTTGAAGCCTATCAAGCGAAACGGGAAGAAATTGCAGCCTTCCTACAAGGGATTGCGGATAAACATGACTATATCAAGGTCATCTTGGCGGGTGCTGGTACTTCTGCTTATGTGGGAGATACCTTGGTGCCATACTTTAAGGAAGTCTATGACGAGCGCAAATGGAACTTCAATTCTATTGCGACAACAGATATTGTAGCCAATCCAGAAACCTATCTGAAAAAAGATGTGGCAACTGTCCTTGTATCCTTTGCTCGTAGCGGAAATTCACCTGAAAGTGTGGCGACAGTTGATTTGGCTAAAGCCTTGGTGGATGACCTCTATCAATTGACCATTACATGTGCTGCAGACGGGAAATTGGCGCTTCAAGCCCATGGCGATGACCGCAATCTCTTGCTCTTGCAACCAGCTGCTTCCAATGACGCTGGATTTGCCATGACTTCTAGCTTTACGTCTATGATGCTAACAGCTCTCTTGGTCTTTGATCCTACAGAATTTGCTGTGAAAGCTGAACGTTTTGAAGTTGTGACTAACCTTGCGCGTAAAGTTCTAGATAATGCAGAAGATGTCAAAGAGCTTGTTGATTTAGACTTTAACCGCGTCATCTATCTTGGTGCTGGTCCTTTCTTTGGACTTGCTCATGAAGCTCAGCTCAAGATTTTGGAATTAACAGCTGGCCAAGTTGCGACCATGTATGAAAGTCCAGTCGGCTTCCGTCACGGTCCAAAATCTCTTATCAACGAAAATACAGTTGTTTTGATCTTTGGTACAACGACGGACTACACTCGCAAGTACGATTTGGACTTGGTTCGTGAAGTGGCTGGTGATCAGATTGCTCGTCGTGTTGTGCTCTTGAGTGATCAAGCCTTTGGTCTTGAAAATGTCAAAGAAGTAGCCCTTGGTTGTGGCGGTGTCTTGAACGATATTTACCGTGTCTTCCCTTACATCGTTTATGCCCAACTCTTTGCCCTATTGACTTCACTCAAGGTAGAAAATAAACCAGATACACCATCTCCTACTGGTACTGTAAACCGTGTGGTACAAGGTGTGATCATTCATGAATATCAAAAATAAGGAAGTGTCTATGAGTAAATTACAATTAAGTCCCAATAAAGTAGCTTGCTTGCAAAAACTCTCTGACGAGAACGGCATTATCTCAGCTCTTGCCTTTGACC
>NZ_JAUMZR010000045.1:0-14359 GCF_030528045.1 Streptococcus sp. | reverse complement strand
CCTCGTCTCCTCTCGTGCTTAGTTATAGGTCACCCACTACAGTTGACATAGAGCCAAAAAAAGCAGTTCACATCTGAACTGCTTTTTTGCTATTCTGTTTCTTGGTTCTTTTCTTCAACCTTAACTGGAGCTGGTTCATAGGCTCGGATAATCTGAGCGACAACTGGATGGCGAACCACATCCTTGGCTGAAAAATGAACAAAGTCGATTTGGTGAATGTTCTTAAGCTTTTCTTGGGCATCAATCAAACCGGACTTGACATTTCGCGGCAGGTCAATCTGACTAATATCTCCATTGACAATCATCTTAGAATTAAAACCTAAACGAGTCAAGAACATCTTCATCTGCATGATGGTCGTATTTTGTGCCTCATCGAGAATGACAAAGGCATCATCCAAGGTCCGACCACGCATATAGGCAAGGGGCGCGATTTCGATAATTTCACGCTCCATGAGACGAGTCGTTTGGTCTTTGCCGAGAATCTGATACAAGGCATCATAAACTGGTCGAAGATAAGGATCAACCTTCTCCTTAAGATCGCCCGGAAGAAATCCTAGACTCTCGCCAGCTTCCACTGCTGGACGAGTGAGGATAATCCTCTTGACTTGCCCACGTTTAAGGGCAGTTACTGCCAAAGTCACTGCAAGAAAGGTCTTCCCTGTCCCTGCAGGTCCGATTCCAAAGGTCACATCATGCTGTTTGACACTGTCCACATAAAGTTTTTGACCCAAGGTTTTGACACGGATCGGTTTCCCAGTATTGTCCTTGATAATTTCTTCTTCGTAAAGGGCGACAAACTTGTCGATTTCATCATTTTTGACCATGCTAATCGCAGTCACCACATCTGGCGTGCCAACGGTCATCCCCCGATTCACCAAGACCATCAAAGCCTGAATAACCTGACGGGCTTCCTCACAGGCAGACTCTTCTCCGATAACCTGCACAATCTCCGTACGAGCATGAATCACCACATCGAGCTCTTCTTCCATCAAACGAAGATGGCGCTCATTGGAACCAAAAAGATGGAACAAGTCATCTGGATGACTTAGTTGAATGTCTATTGAATGTTCCTTCAAATAAAGAACCTCTCTAATCCGTTTATTTCTTTATATTATAGCAAAGAGAACAATAAAATACTAGCCTCATCTCATTGTCTCTAGTGTTCTAAATATTCTTGCCAGATGGCGTCAAAGTCTCCTAGGTTAAAAGAGAAGCTGGCATGCTCCTCCAAAAAGCGACTCACCTCATCAAAATCATCCGTGTGTTTTGGAAAAGCCGACTCTTCAAAAGCGAGATCTGCCAAGATGGCTTTTGGGCTATTACTTTTCGGATTGCGCTCGGTCATGAGCCAAGTGTAAAATGATTTTCTCAATTCTTTCTCCTATCAAGAGTTTTTTGATGACACTTTTCTGATTCTTGAAAATTACTGAACTTATCCTCTGAAACGTAGTGGTTTATAAAATCTGTTTTAGCATCTGTATAGGCGTCTCGATTGTGTTCAAATTTTTTCCACAAACTTAGTTTTAATTCCTGATACGCTTGGGCGATATCTGGATGCTGGCAGAGATAATCTCTAAAATAAATCTCGTCATGATCTCCCGTCATTCGCAAATGTAAATGAAAAACTTTCTCAGCAAATCCCTGCTCTGTATATCCTTTATTTAGCGAAATCCTGTTAGGACTCTCCGACATTACTAGCCAACCATTCTTCACCAATAAATCCCTAACTCTTGCTAGATCCTCTATTCTACCTACTTCTAACAGAATATCAACGATATTTTTGGCCCAAATATTAGGGATAGCAGTGCTACCGATATGTTCTATTCTTTTAATAACATTTGCATCTAATATTTTTTCCAAATTTGTTTTTCCAATTCATACCAGTCTTTCCACTCTGACTTGTGCTCTACTAGAAAAATAGGAAAAAGTTGCCAGAGTTCCTCTAAACTCATTTCTTCAAGTTTCTTTATCATGTCTATAAGGTTTAAATCAACTCTGTACCAAACTGGTCTTGCTTGATTTTACCAGCCTTCATCAAGCCACCGAGTGCTTTCTTGAACTGACCTTTAGAAATGCCAAAGGCTGCCTTGATGTCCTCGGGAGATGACTTATCATTTAAGGTCATGAAACCGCCATTGCTTTCCAAGTAGGTCAAAATCATCTGGACATCATTTTCCAACATTTCAAAGGAACGTGGTTTGAGGGATAGGTTCAAGGTACGGTCCACTTCACGGAAACCGATAACACGCGCATCTAGCACTTGGCCTAAACGTGGCTCTGTGTAGCGCTCACTTGGGTGGATAAAACCAAGCATGTTATTCTCTGGCAGATAGACAAAGGTTCCTGATAGCTTGAGACGATAAACAATGGCTGACCAGTTTTGGTTCTGCATGTTGTTGTAAGCAGGACGAGCCAGATGTTGGAAGTCTTCCTGATAGGCCAAAAGTCCCCAGATTCGGTCTTTCTTGTCCACTTCAAGACGGATGTAGAGTTTATCCCCCTTCTTAGGCCAGAGTTCCTTGAGCTCAGGGAGGATATCGAGTGACACAACGATTTCCTTATCAGGTAAACCGGTATCGACAAAAACACCCAAGTCCTTACGAACTTCCGTTACCGTTCCCCAGCCGAATTGGTCCTGAGTGGCAGTCACTTCTAGAGCGGTCAAGCGAAGTTTTTGCTTCATATCCGTGTAGGCAAAACCTTTGACCGTATCCCCTACTGTATGTTGGCCTTCTTCCTTGGCAAGGGCGTAAGTCTGACCATCCTTTTGCACAAAGTAAAAACGGTCATTTTCATCGATGATGAGTCCAACGATAAAACTTGCAAGATTTGTATTCATATTTCCTTCTTTCGAATAAAACTCAGCCAGCAATGCCAACTGAGTTTTTCTGTTTATTTTTAGACTTCCAAGATTTCTTTTTCTTTATTGGCGGTCATGTCGTCGATATGTTTCACAGCGTCGTCTGTTACTTTTTGAATATCTTTTTCAAGAGTCTTCAATTCGTCTTCAGTAATTTCTTTTGCTTTTTCTTGCTTTTTAGCTTCGTCCATAGCGTCGCGACGGATATTGCGGACAACCACTTTAGCATTTTCACCGACCTTCTTCACTTCTTTGGCAAGGTCACGACGAGTTTCTTCTGTAAGAGCTGGGATAACCAAACGAATCACAGAACCATCATTAGCTGGTGTGATACCAAGGTCAGAAGCGTTCAAGGCACGTTCGATGTCTTTCAATGAAGACTTGTCAAATGGTGTTACCAACAAAACACGTGCTTCTGGAATAGTAATAGAAGCGATTTGGTTAAGAGGAGTTTCTACTCCATAGTATTCTACGTGGATACGGTCTAGCAAGCTTGCGTTGGCACGACCGGCACGGATACCACCAAATTCACGAGCAAGTGATTGGTGAGACTGGGTCATTCTCTCTTTAGCTTTTTCTACAATTGCATTAGCCATAATTTTCTTATTCCTTTTCTTCGATATTGTTTGAAACTGTTGTTCCGATATTTTCACCAAATACGACACGTTTGATGTTGCCTGGTTGGTTCATGTTAAAGACAACCAAGTCAATGTCGTTGTCCATAGAGAGGGTTGAAGCAGTTGAGTCCATGATACGAAGACCTTTATTGATAACATCACGGTGGGTCAATTCTTCAAACTTAACAGCTGTCTTGTCTTTCTTAGGATCGGCATTGTAAACACCGTCTACGCCATTTTTAGCCATAAGGATGGCATCCGCTTCGATTTCAGCTGCACGAAGGGCTGCTGTTGTATCTGTTGAGAAGTAAGGTGAACCAATACCAGCACCAAAGATAACGATACGGCCTTTTTCAAGGTGGCGAAGAGCACGTCCACGTACATAAGGTTCTGCCACTTGTTGCATGGCAATGGCTGTTTGTACACGCGTATCGACACCAACTTGTTGCAATGAATCTGCCATCACAAGAGCATTCATCACGGTCCCAAGCATTCCAGTGTAGTCGGCCTGAACGCGGTCCATTCCTGCTTCTGCAGCAGGTTCCCCACGCCAGAGATTTCCTCCACCAATAACAAGGGCAATTTCGATACCTAAACTATGAACTTCTTGAATCTCTTTTGCGATTGTTTGAACTGTTTGGATATCAATCCCTACGCCACGTTCACCGGCAAGGGCTTCACCTGATAACTTGATTAAAATACGTTTATACTTGGGATTCGCCATTTTTACTCTCCTTTTTTTATCCTACCTATTTTATCACAATTTCTAAGATTTTTATAGTATCATGAGCAATTCTTTGAAAAAAATTAGACCGTTAAAAATTCCTCTAAGTCGATAAGAGCACGCTCTGCAATTTTTTCATAACGAGCTTTTTTATCACGGATACGCTCGCCTTCTAATTCCTTGATAATCCCAAAATTGACATTCATTGGTTGGAAATGTTTGCTGTCCGCATGAGTGATGTAATGAGCTAGACTTCCGATCGCTGTGGTCTCTGGGAAGATAGCTTCACTTTCACCCTTGAAGAGTCGAGCCGCGTTAATACCTGCAACTAAGCCTGATGCTGCTGACTCAACATAGCCTTCTACACCCGTCATTTGACCAGCAAAGAAGAGGTTGGGCTGTTTCTTAGAACGATAGGTTTGCTCGAGAAGATTTGGTGAATCCATATAAGAATTACGGTGCATAACACCATAACGAACAAACTCCGCATTTTCAAGACCTGGAATCATTTGGAAAACACGCTTTTGCTCCCCCCATTTGAGATGGGTTTGGAAACCGACGATATTGTAGAGACTACCAGCCGCATTATCCTGACGAAGTTGGACAACCGCATAAGGTGTTTTAAATTCGCCATCACGAGGTCCTGTGTAGTCGTCTGGATACTCAAGACCGACTGGTTTCATAGGACCATAAAGCATGGTTTTAATGCCACGCTTGGCCATGACCTCGATAGGCATACATCCTTCAAAGTACTTTTCTTTTTCAAAGGAATTCAGCGGTGCTACTTCCGCATTGACCAAGGCTTCATGAAAATCCATAAATTCTTGCTTGGTCATAGGGGCATTGAGGTAGGCTGCTTCTCCCTTGTCATAACGAGACTTGAGATAGACCTTGCTCATATCGATGGTATTGACATCGATAATCGGCGCCGCCGCATCGTAGAAATAGAATCCATCCCCATCATTAAGGGCATGAATCTTTTCAGCTAGGGCATCGCTGGTCAAAGGACCAGTAGCGACAACTGTAATAACATCAGTCGGCAATTCTGTAATTTCATCACGAACCACTTCAATCAAGGGATGATTGGCCACTTTTTCAGTCACCATTTGAGAGAAACCATCACGGTCCACCGCAAGGGCTCCGCCTGCAGGAACACGTGTAGCTTCTGCTGATTCCAAGATAACAGAACCCAAGCGACGCATTTCTTCCTTGAGGAGCCCAACAGCATTTGTCAGGGCATCTCCACGAAGAGAATTGGAACAAACTAACTCAGCAAAATTGTCTGTTTTGTGTTGGGGTGTTGACTTGACACCACGCATTTCATAGAGTTTAACTGGAATACCACGTTCTGCGATTTGGTAGGCTGCTTCAGAACCTGCCAAACCTGCTCCGATAACATTGATATAAGATTGAGACACGACACTAATACCTCTTTGGGTGGAAACTAAGTCCAAATAAAAACAAACTACTAGACTATTTGACACCCACAAATCTTTCTAATTTTTCTTCTACTAGTATAACAAAAAAAGGGAAGAAGGCAAACTTCCCTGTTTAATCACTTTCTTGATTTTTTTTCCCAGTCGTGGTAGGCAGCGTAGAGCTGGCTTTTATTCCACTGGTAGAGTTTCGCAACTTCCTTAATGGCTTGATTTTTCTTCATGCCTTGTTGGATGCGTGCTTGGATATCTGAAAACAAGTCCTCCTCGTCCTTTTCCTCCACATCCTGACTGGCGCCTTCAACGATGAGAAGGCATTCGCCCTTGAGTGGCGTTTCAGCTATGCTTTCTAATAATTCAGAAATGGTACCTCGTTGGTATTCTTCATAGATTTTGGTCAATTCTCTGACCAAGGCCACCGAGCGATCGCCGTAAACTGCTAGCATATTTTCTAGCGTATCCGCTACACGGTGGGGTGATTCATAGAAAATCTGAGTTTCTGGATAATCTTTTTTTAAGTCGAAAAATTGCTTTTGCTGGCCTGATTTTCTCGGTAAGAAACCGTAAAAGATATGTGGCTGTGGCGCTAAACCACTGGCAATCAAAGCAGAAATCCCTGCAG
Organism: Streptococcus sp.; assembly: GCF_030528045.1. Taxonomy (GTDB): domain Bacteria; phylum Bacillota; class Bacilli; order Lactobacillales; family Streptococcaceae; genus Streptococcus. Next base: position 8,100 of record NZ_JAUMZR010000045.1, on the reverse strand, counting down.
AAGCACCTGGAACTGTCACTACTGCAATATCTTCCTCGATGGCTGCCTTGACCAAATCATGCCCAGGATCTGAGATACTAGGCAGACCCGCATCGGATACCTGAGCAATACTTTGCCCTGATTTCAAGAAACCAATCAAATCAGGAATTTTTTCCTTGGCATTGTGCTCGTGAAAACTAATCTGCTTGGTCGAAATGTCAAAATGCTTGAGCAAAAGCCCCGTGTTACGGGTGTCCTCAGCAGCAATCCAGTCCACTTCTTTTAGAGTCTGGATGGCACGAAAGGTCATGTCATCTAGATTGCCAATCGGCGTTGCTACTAGGTAAAGCTTGCCATAGGGAGATTGTCCCTTAAAACTTTTTTGAATCTGCATGCTTACTCCCTATATAACAACTCGTCACAGAACATACATTCTTCGTCCTGCTCTCGGCGTTGTCCATAAAAATCATTACATACGTGAAACCCGTCTTTATAGATTCGGCGGACGCTTTCACGAACATGCTTAGCCTTGACGGGGGTATCTGCTTCCACCTCGCCTAAGCGTTCGCGCAACTTACTATTTTCCAAGCGAAGAGCTGTATTTTCCTCTACCAGGCTCTTGAGATTTTTCTTGATCGCTTCCACATCGGCCAAGGTCACCAATAACTGTTGGGAAAAATCGTCCAATGCATCAAATAATTCTTTTTTGTCCATAAACCAGCCCTTTCCTTTCTTTATCCTTCATTGAGTTTATATTTCCTTCAAAACCAGGTATTCCATGGCATTTTGAAAGCTGACATTAGCCTGCCACATTTTTCTCGCTTCTAGCAAATCTTGTAGAATCTGTCGAATCCTTGCTTGCAAGAGATCCTGTCCACAGAGAACTTCGAGGATTCGCAAGACCTGATCTTGTTTTTCCTTGTCATCTGCCAAGCTGGCTAATTTAGCAACTTGCAGATAACTTTCTTTTTTCTTAGCTAATAACCAGGTCAGCAGGCGTTCACTCCCTTCCACCAAGGTCCAAAAAATTGCCTGATTTGCCAGTTTTTCTGCTTCAGCATGTGATTGACAAAACTGGGTTAAAAGAGTCGCTTTTTTCTTGACTAAACCTGCTTGCTCTAATTGATGGATGAGTTTTTCTTCTTGCTTTTTAAAGTGGAAAATCTGTGTCCGACTCCGGATAGTTGGCAACATCTTTTCCTCATCACTAGTCAAGAAGAAAATATAAACCTCACTCTGAGGTTCTTCGATAACCTTGAGCAGGGAATTGGCTGCGTTGGGATGCATTTTCTCCGCCTGCTCGATAATAAAAACCTGTTGTTGACTTTCAATCCCTGCTTGAGAAAACAGACCCACCAATTCCCGAATGCGTTCTGTCTTGATGACCTGATTGACTGGCTTAATCAAGGTAACATCGGGAAATTCTTCCTGTTCAATCAGCTTACAGTTTCGGCATTTCTCACACGGTAGAACGCCTACTTTATCCGTACAAAAGAGGCTCTTAGCCAAAAACTGCGCCATTTCCAAGCTTCCAAAGAAACCTGAAAAAAGATAGGCATGATTGAGCTGGTCTTGTTCTAGGATACGGACAAAGCGGTCAAACTGTTCTGGCTGCCAAGCTTTTAGTTGATCTTGTTTCATTTAGCCAAGCCCATTCTGTCAAATAAGACAGCCTTGGTCGTTTTCACAACTTGCTCCAAAGGAAGACTTGCATCAATCTTGACCATGCGATTTCCTTCTTTGTCCAGAAGAGAAAGGTAACCTTGACGAACTTTCTTGTGCAAGTCCAAGCCTTCCATGTCCAAACGATTGACCTCGCGGTCACTATTAGCAGCAATGCGAGCCAGCCCCTCTTCCACCTCGATGTCAAAATAGAGTGTCAAATCAGGTTTGAGGCCATCTGTCGCAAAGTGATCGAGCCAATCAATGGCATCAATATCCAAGCCACGGCCAAATCCCTGATAAGCAACAGAACTATCGATGAAGCGGTCCATAATGACCAACTTGCCAGCTTCAAGTGCTGGGAGAACTTTTTCCACTAAGTGCTGTCTACGACTGGCGATATAGAGAAGGAGTTCCGTTTTAGGATCCATCTGAGTGTGACTTGGGTCCAAAATTACTTGACGAATCTTCTCCCCAATCAAGACTCCACCTGGCTCACGGGTCGTCAGCACCTCTACTCCTTTTTCCTCTAAAATTGGGAGTAGAGCCTCTAAAACACTGGTCTTTCCTGCTCCCTCTGGTCCCTCAAGAGAGACTAAAAATCCTTTTGACATGTCTAACTCATTTCTTTTTTACTATCTTCTATTCTATCAAAAAAATAGATTTTTGTGACAATCTTTTTGTGTCTTCTCCATTCAATCGACCATAAAAGAGGCTGGGAGTCATCCAACCTCTTATTTACCTAGTTCTTGTGTTCGTTTGTAGGCTTGCTGAACTGCGTCCATGACTGTACCTCTAAAGGCATGTTCTTCCAGACTCGCTACACCAGCGATAGTCGAACCTCCTGGGCTGCATACTTGGTCTTTCAAAACTCCAGGATGTTGCTGGCTTTCAAGAACCATTTGCCCAGCGCCGACTACTGTTTGGGTCGCCATTTTCAAAGCCATTTCTCGTGGCAATCCTGTCTGAACACCCGCATCTGCCAAAGCCTCGATAAAGAGATAGACAAAAGCTGGTCCACAACCTGCGAGACCTGTCGCCGCATCGATTAAGCCATCCCCCAGCTCAACCAAGAGGCCAGCCTTGGCCAATAATTGACAAAAGAGTTCCCTGTCCTCAGCACGAGAGTTTGCTGATAAAGCGTAACTAATCACTCCTTGACCGATATCCACTGGAGTATTAGGCATGATGCGAATAATCCGGTGGCGACTTGTCAGAAGACTCGCTAGTTTTTCTAAAGTCAATCCAGCTGCCATGGAAATCAAAAGAAGGCTCTCTCGTTTTTCAAGAATGGTCTGATATTGAGCAAGCAGTTCAGAAAACTGGGCTGGTTTAACTCCTAGAAAAATAACATCTGCTTCTTCAAAAATTTCTTCATTACTGGAAGCCTGACCGCCAAAGTTGGCAATGAAAGCATCTACTTTTGCTTGACTACGATTGGCAAGGAGAATCTGAGCACCCGTCTTGGCCTGCAACACAGCCTTAGCCAAACTAGCACCCATATTCCCCAAACCGATAAATCCAATCTTCATCTCTTACTCCCTTATCTGTCCGTCACCAGTAACCACATACTTGTAGCTGGTCAACTCTTTCAAACCCATAGGCCCACGCGCATGTAGTTTCTGAGTAGAAATCCCCATCTCACATCCAAGTCCAAACTGGCCTCCGTCAGTGAAACGCGTTGAGGCATTGACATAAACCGCTGCTGAGTCCACTTGATCTGTAAAGTAAGCTGCAGCTTCAGCATTTTCCGTCACAATGGCATCCGAATGATGGGTGCTGTGGACTTCAATATGCGCAACCGCTTCTTCTAAACTGCTCACTACTTTAACCGCTAGGATATAGTCTAAAAACTCAGTGTCAAAGTCTTGGGCCTCAGCTGCTCGACCTGAAACAAACTGACTTGCTGAACTATCCAAACGGAATTGAATTGGTTCCAGTCCAGCTTCCTTACGCTCTGCAACTAGAACTTGTTCCAAGCGAGGAAGGAAGCTTGCTGCCTTGTCTTCATGAACGAGGAGAACCTCCATGGCATTACAAACAGAAGGGCGACTGGTTTTGGCATTGTTGATGATCGATAGAGCCTTGTCTTCATCGGCATCCTTATCCACATAGACATGGACAATCCCAGTTCCAGTCTCAATAACAGGCACGATAGCATTTTCAACCACTGCATTGATCAAGCCAGCGCCTCCACGAGGAATGAGAAAATCTAGATAACCCTTGGCTTTCATCATAGCATAGCTACTTTCACGACTGGTATCTTCCACCAGTTGAATCACATCTGGATGAATGGTCGTTGTCTCCAAGCCCTTCTTTAAGGCTGTGACAATAGCATGAGCTGTTTGGTAGGCGTCCTTGCCACTACGAAGAACGACCGCATTTCCACTCTTAAGAGCCAAAGCAGCCGCGTCAGACGTCACATTTGGACGGCTTTCATAGATAATCCCAATAACCCCCATGGCCACACGCTTCTTAGTAATAACCAAGCCATTTTCAAGCTGACTTGTTTCTAGGACTTCACCAATAGGATCTGGTAAAGCAACCACTTCACGAATCCCTCTTGCCATCGCTTCTATACGTCTCTCATCCAAATAAAGACGGTCTAACATAACATTTGAGATTTCACCTTTGGCCGCTGCCATATCCAGAGCATTGGCCTCTAGAATCTCCTCAGTAGCTGCCAATAAATGATCAGCCATGGCTAGCAAGGCTTGGTTTTTCACTGCTTCACTGGAAGTATTGATTGATTTCTTAACAGCCTGTACCTGTTCGAATTGTTCTTGTGTACTTACCATCGTTCACCTCTAAAATTCTGTAAAGAGAAGCTGGATTTCAGGAGTGATGGAAATCCAGTCATCACGGTGAATCAAGACTCCCTTAGCTTTTTGAGAACGGAGCATATCTTCTAGGGCTGAGACACCAAATTGGACACGTCCCTTTCCAAGAGATTGACCTGTTTCTTTATCTGCTACTGTTACAATATCGTTGTAAGAGAAGTTTCCTTCCACTTCTACCACACCCGATAAGAGGAGACTTTTCCCGTTTTTTGAAAGTGCCTCTGCAGCTCCACCATCTACCCAAATCGTTCCCTGGCTTTGAGCATAGAAGGCCAGCCATTGTTTCTGGGTACGAAGTCCCTTCTCTTGCGCAACGAAGAAAGAACCATCCCTAGTTTCTTCAGCTGCCTCAATCAGGGCATCTGATTTCAAGGAGGAGCAAATATAGACTGGTACACCCGACTCCGTCGCAATCGTAGCCGCTTTGATTTTTGTCAGCATGCCCCCAGTTCCGTTTGAAGAACCTGCTCCACCAGCCATATCAATAATCTCACGATTGATAGTCTCGATTTTCTCCAAACGCTTAGCTGTTGGATCCGAATTAGGCTTGCCAGTATAGAGACCGTCCACATCCGTCAAGAGAACTAAAAGATCCGCTTGGACCATCGCCGCTACCTGGGCACTTAGAGTGTCATTGTCCCCCACCTTGAGCTCATCAATGACGACACTGTCATTCTCGTTAATGATAGGAATTGCCTCACGATGAAGCAATACAGACAAGGCCTGGTGGGAGTTCTTATAGCGACGTTTATCTACAAAATCATCCAGTGTCAGCAAGATTTGTGCAGAAACGATCTGGCGCATGAGGAGGTTGGTTGTATATTCCTCCAACAAAAGTCCCTGACCAACTGCAGCCGAAGCTTGTTTATCTGCAATCTTAGTCGGACGTTTTTTAAAACCCAAAGCTCCAAATCCAGCGGCAACTGCCCCAGATGACACTAAAATCAACTCATGTCCAGCCTCATGCAGCATAGCCAATTGCTGGGTAATTGCCTTTACTTTACTTCTTGATAAACTCCCGTCTTCATTTGTCAAGGAGGAAGTCCCTACCTTAAAGACGATTCGTTTGTACTTCATATTCTCACTCCGATTCTTCATATTTATCCATTATAACATGAATACTTTAAAATAGAAAAGATTTGAAATGAAAAAGGTTGAGACAAGGCATCTCAACCCTTTTATCTATTCTAAGTTTTACGCAATCTTTCCAGCGTTTCTTTAAAAATCTCTGGAATATCTGCTGTGAACTCCAAGGTTTCACCTGTTCTCGGATGGGTAAAACCTAGAGTCTTAGCATGGAGAAACTGTCCATGTCCTTTCAAAGTCTTACGAGGACCATAGACTTCATCACCAGCGACTGGATGGCCAATATAAGCCATATGAACACGGATTTGGTGGGTACGTCCTGTTTCCAGTTGCAACCCCAATAAGCTATAATCACCAAAACGTTCCAAAACGTGGAAACGGGTCACTGCAGGCTTCCCTTTAGCAGTTACAGCCTGTTTCTTACGGTCTTTTTCACTACGGCCAATCGGTGCTTCAATGACACCACGATCATTGGGAAGATTGCCATGAACAATCGCCCAGTATTTGCGGAGAGACTTCTTATCCTTGAGTTCTTGAGCAAGTGCTAGATGCGCCTCATCATTCTTAGCAATCATAAGGAGACCAGATGTGTCCTTGTCAATGCGGTGAACGATACCCGGCCGGAGAACACCATTGATACCTGACAGCTCCTTGATATGGTACATGAGGGCATTGACCAAGGTTCCACTGGTATGACCAGCGCTGGGATGAACAACCATACCCTGCGGTTTGTTAACAACGGCGACGTCCTCATCTTGGTAGATAATTTCCAGAGGAAGGTCCTCGGCAACATACTCCAAAACTTCTAGTTCTGGAACATGGTAAGTGACGACATCCCCCTCTTGGACCGTGTATTTTGCTTTCTTGGTTTGCCCATTCACCAAAACTTGTCCAGCCTTGATTTGTTCATTCGCGAGACTGCGTGACAATTCTGTCAGGTCCGACAGAGCCTTATCTAGACGTTGCCCACCAGTTTCAATTTTTATTTCCATTTACTTCCTCTTTAAGCATTGCAATCAATAAAACAATGACACCAACTGTCAAATAGCTATCAGCAACATTGAAAATCGCAAAGTTGATAAAGTCTAGGTGAAACATATCCACCACAAAACCTTGACTAATTCTGTCGATAAAGTTACCCAGACCTCCAGCTATTATCAAGGTCAGTCCAAAAACCGACCAGAGAGAATCCTCCATGTGTTTGTGTAAATACCAAATGGCACCTACCATGACGACCAGTGTAATGACAGCAAATAACCACTGCTGATCTTGCAGCATGGAGAAGGCTGCCCCACGATTTTGCAGATAGGTCAAGCTAACGAGATTGGGGATCCACGAACGCACTTCACCCAGTGGAATCTGCTGGACAACATAATTTTTGACCAACTGATCCAACCCAATCAAAAGCAGTACAATGACTGCCGCTATTCCTCTTTTTTTCATGATTTCCTCTTTTGATCAAAATATTCTTGCATAACCTCAACGAAAAGGGTACCAGCTTGGCTAAGCTCCACTTCTTCCCGTTTGACATAGACCATGCGGTTATCTAGATTATCCTTGAGACGAATGACTGTGATTCCATTAACACTGTCACTATCTAAAAATCCAGATCCAGTCGCGTAAGCGTCCGTCCGCTCCAAAATACCATTCAAAGTAGCACGGTCCGTCACATTGAACATCTGGGAACTCGCGCTGGTGTCGACAAAGTTCTCTGAATAGTATAGATACTCATCCTTTTCCTGAGTAAAACGAACTGTTGGTAAATCCGCTAAATCCTCCATGACCAATTCCTCTTTCTGTGCTAAAGGATGCCCTTCACGAAGATAAATGTGAGTCTGGAAAGGAATTAGTTCAATAACTTCTAAACCAAGCTTTTCAACCCGTTGCATGATGCCCTTTTTATTTTGATTGTTGAGGTAGATAATCCCAATCTCACTATGTCCTTGAGCTACTTCGTCTAAGATTTGAACTGTAGTAGACTCAAAAATACGAAAGTTTTTATAATCAGGATAACGTTCTGAAAAGGCCGTAATGGTTGGTGGCAAGAAGTCATAGTGCTGACTGGCAATAGAAAATTCATCCTTTTCTTCCTCAGGATTGGCATACTGATTTTGAAAAACATCAAAGCCTTTGACCAACTCTTGCGCTTTCTCATAAAATTCCATACCACGACGGGTCAAAAATGTTCCCGAACTCGTCCGACGGAAAATTTTAAATCCCAGCTCTTTTTCCAAATCGCGCACAGAAATAGACAGACTTGGCTGACTAACATACATCTTTTCAGCAGCTTCACGGAAAGTACCACTATTGGCAATAGCCACAACATAGCGTAATTGTTGAATGTTCATCTTTTACCCCCCAACTTCTCTATCTGCTTATTATACCATAATTCAGAAGTTTTCCAAAAAAGAAAAAAGTGTCCATCGCAAGTTTAAATCTAACTATTCTCTATTAAATTCAAAATGGGTATCAAAACAAAAAAAGGCTCTATAATATCTGTAGTGGGTAAAAACCACTATGGAAATTACGGAGC
>NZ_JAUMZR010000044.1:0-16227 GCF_030528045.1 Streptococcus sp. | reverse complement strand
ACTCCTGCCGCTAAAAATGGTAAAATTATCCAACTAACACCAGACCTCTGGTATCTAAGTGGTGGCGGGCTTGAATCAACTAAACTCATGATTGAAGACGCACAAAAAGCTTTGAAATAAACAAGAAAACCCAACATCAAATGATGTTGGGTTTATTTTTCTTCTTGATTTCGTCTGAGAGAAAAGTGGTCTGGGACAGGATCTTTTCCTATTGGAGACCAGGGATGACAACGTAAAATTCGAGCCAAGCCCATCAAAACACCCTTAAAGCCATGTTTTTCAATAGCCTGAATCATGTAGTTGGAACAAGTAGGTTCAAAACGACATGAGGGCGGAAAGGCCGGTGAGATAAAACGTTGGTAAAAGCGTACTGGCGCTATTAAGATTCGTTTCATTATTTCTTGGTTACAGCCATAGTGTGTAGTTGGCTGATTTCTTTTTTATTAAGGCGACGGGATTCTCCTGGACGAAGACCAGTCAAATCTAGATGTCCAAAACGTGTCCGAGACAACTTATCCACTTGAAGACCAACAGCTTCAAACATCTTTTTAACCTGATGATTACGCCCCTCGTGGATGGTCAACTGTACCACAGAGCGATTTTTAACTGGATCCACTTTGAGAATCTCATAGACAGCCGGCTTGGTTTTCTTGCCATCAATCTCAAGTCCACGGGTCAAGGGGCGGAGATTATCCTTATTAGCCACACCTTTAACACGCGCGACATAGACCTTGTCAATCTCATTACGGGGGTGAATCATCTCATCCGTAAAGTCCCCATCATTGGTCAAAATCAAGACACCTGATGTATCCCAGTCCAAACGTCCAACCGGGTAAATGCGTTCTTTGACATTGGGCAAGAGATCCACAACAGTCTTGCGGCCCTTGTCATCTGTCACACTGGAAATCACTCCACGTGGTTTATTAAGCAGATAGTAGACCTTTTCTTCGTTGTAGATAGGCTGGCCCTCAACTTCGACCTTGTCACCTGACTTGATGGTCGTTGCGAGTTCACGCACTACCTGTCCGTTGACGGTTACCAAGCCTTGCTTGATCAACTCTTCTGCTTTTCTCCTACTGGCCACACCTGCGTGGGCAATATATTTATTGATTCTCATCTTCTTCTATCCTTTCACCAAATAATTGGCTTTCTTGGGCTTGAATCTCAAGCTCATCAATCACTGGCAGTTCTTCCAAATGGTTAATTCCCATGTAATCTAGGAAATAATCCGTTGTTACATAGAGGTTGGGGCGGCCCAACACTTCTTTTTTCCCATCTTCTCGTATCAATTCAAAAGCTTGTAGCTTAGCTAGAGCTCCACTAGAATTAACCCCACGAATAGCATCAATCTCAATTCGGGTAATCGGTTGCTTGTAGGCAATGATGGACAAGGTCTCAAGGGCAGCCCGAGACAAGCTCTGGTTGATGGGTGCCTTGGAGTATTCCTTCAAAATCGCTGCAAATTGAGGCTTGGTGACCAATCTGTATGCACCACCTGTCTCGATCAGGGACAAGCTCGAATCTTGGTCTTTTTCATACTTCTGGGCTAATTTTTCTAAACTCTGTCGGATGCCTGTCGGTGGAAGTGAGAGGAGTTCAGCCAACTGGCGAACTCGAATCCCATCTTCACCTGCTACAAACAAGAGCGCTTCTATTTCTGCTAAAGTACTCATCTTTCCTCTCTATCAAGTCTAGCTTTGTGCCTCTTGATTTTCTTCCTTCTTTTCCATGAGATAGATATCTCCGAAACTCTCCTCTTGCACGAGGATTAATTCCTGAGTTTTGATTAACTCTAAGGTCGCCAAAAAGAGGGTAATAACCTCTTGAACATTCTGGGCTTCCTTGAACAAATCCTGCAAGCGCAACTGGTCTCGTCCTGACAAGGACTCTTTTACGATGACCATCATGTCCTCAATCTTATACTCATCCCGCAAGATGGTCGTGTGATTCTGTGCGAACTCCTCTTTTTTCTTGGCTAGGATATTTGAAAAAGCCAAAAAGAGGTCAATGGTCGTCTTATCATGTACAAGCTCCGCATCCTCGTATATCAACTCTGTTGGCGCTTTGGAATAGTACTGGGCCCGATCTTGGTGCTTAGCCTCCAAGTGCTCACCCAAGAGTTTGAACTTGCGGTATTCTTCGATTTGAGAGAGAAGGTCCTGCTCCAGGTCATCCTCTAAGTCTGTCACTTCTGCTACCTTTGGCAAGAGCTTGCGGCTCTTGATCAGCATGAGCTGACTGGCCATAACCATATACTCACCCGTCACTTCCAGACGCATGGCCTGCAGAGTTGAGACATAGGCTAGATACTGTTCGATAACTTCTGTAATGGGCACATCGTAAATATCCATCTGGTACTTAGAAACCAGGTGCAAGAGTAAGTCCAGTGGCCCTTCAAAATCTTTTAATTTAATATCCATTATCTATATTTTTCTATGGTCAGGACTGTTTTTAATCCTAATTTTTTTGCAATTTCGTACAAATCGACCTTGTTTTCTATTTGTCTTAGAATGAACTGTTCCCGCAAGGCTTGAGCGGATAGTTCTGGGAAACCTTTCTCCTTGACAAAGGACTCCAGCTGACGAAAGGCCCACTGACGAGAATAGGTTTTCCCACTCCTTTCAAAGAGATAGGTCTGCCCCATCAAGGGTTCCAATTCTGGAGTCAAGGTCGTGGGTATGGTGACAATCCTCTGTTGGGAAGCCTTGCTGATTCGCAACACCTGAAAATCCAGATTGATATCTGCAACCTTAAGGGCTAAAATCTCACTTGGCAAGAGCCCTATTTCCAAGATAAGAAGCGCCAGCAAGCGTCCTTCTGGATAATTACTTTCCTGCCAAAAAGAGTCTAGGTCTAGAATTTCTGGTTTTTCAGTCTTCTTTTCAGCTTGTTTGGCTAATTCCAGACGGTAAAAGCTGTCCACTTCTCCGTTTCGATAGAGAAAGTAGAGAAATTGGTTACAGGCCGAAAGTTTTCGCTTCTGGGCGCTGATTTTTAGATTGGCTAGCTGGGCTTGGTAAATCTTAAGACTGGTCTCAGAAATCCGCTCACCCACAATGTCTAAAAATTGCTCCAGATCATACTTATAGGACTGCTTGGAATTGGCAGACAAGTCCTGCTTTCCCTCTAAAAAGTTTGAAATCCTATCTCTCATTTGCATCGAATCTCATATTCCTTACTAAAGTCATGCAAGAGGGCATTAACTGCCTTGAGGATGGACTTGCGCGTGATGATTCCTTGGAAAATTCCTTCATCATCTACCACTGGCAAGAAGGGTTCATCCACCAGTTTATGGAGGACTTCAGTGATGTTATAGTCTGGAGCGACGACTGCCACATCTGTCTTGGTCATATTGACGATGTCTGTCGTTGCCATCTGCTCATCCGTCAAACCTTGCTCCATTTGATAAGCCAAAATGTCTCTCAGCCCAATGGTTCCAACAAAGCGTTTGTCAAAGGTCACAACAGGGATACGGGTATAAGTGATTTGGCTCAACACCAAAATCGCATGGTCAGCGTTATGGGAATCAATCAAGGCTGCTAGATTCTCAGCAGGGGTAAGAAAAGTCCCTTCCTGCTCCAATAAAAATTCTTCAAATTCCTTGGCAATCATCGAGCAAACTCCTTGGACAGACCTGGATAAACCTCATGATCACGTGTCAAAAAGTCTACTTTAAAATAGCTGTCATCAATCTCCACACGGGCATAGAGGCATTCTCTAATAGTTCCTCGTGGTTGGCTGATGGAGCCTGGATTTAGAAAAAGAGTCTTTCCTTCCATCCAAGCATTTGGCACATGCAAGTGACCATAGAGACAGATATCGGCATCTTCTTCCTGAGCCCAGTAGTCCAACTTTTGAAAGTTGAAATTGATATCAAACAAGTGTCCATGCGTCTGGATGATCTTGGTCGGACCAAGTTGAGTTACCAAACGTTCTGGGTAGCCAGCATAAAAGTCCATATTTCCTTTGACGACATGGATGCCTTCCCAAAGCGGAGAGTCTGGACGGAGTTCAGAGTCACCATCGTGAAAAATGGCATCAACTTTACCTAGATAGCGGTCACGGATTTCTTCCACAATCAAGCTATCGCCATGGGAGTCACTCATTACAATGATGGTTTGCTTTGCCATGATGGAAATACCTCCAAAAGTTTCTTAACGGCTAAGGCACGGTGGGATTGGCTATTTTTTTCTTCCAGGGTTAATTCGGCTGCTGACTTACCTGTCTCTCCCACAAGGAAGAGGGGATCATAACCAAAACCATTCTCCCCCTTGGGTTCAAAGTTGATATAACCTGGCCAGTCAGCTTCGACCACCAAGCTTTCCTTGTTTGGACTAGCTACGACTAGGGTTGTATGGAATTGGGCTGAGCGATCCTTGAGTTCAAAGACCATGGCCAATTCGTGCAAGAGTTTGGCGTTGTTTTCACGGTCAGTTGCTCCTACACCAGCGAATCGCGCTGACCAAACTCCTGGCAAACCGCCAAGGACATCGACTTTGAGACCAGAATCATCTGCCAAAACCATCTTTCCTGTTAATTGGGAAATGGTTTCTGCCTTAAGGCGGGCATTTTCTTCAAAGGTCATGCCAGTTTCTGCTACTTCAGGTAGATCTGGATAGTCATTGAGATTTTCCACATCGTAGCCTAGTTTGTCAAAGATAGCTCGGAATTCCTTGGTCTTGCCCTCGTTACGAGTTGCAATCAATAAGGTTTCTCTGACCTTGTTAGTTTCAAAGAAGGCTTCTACATCGACTCCTTCTTTAGGCAATTCGACATGCAAAAGCTGTCCATTTTCAACCAAGAGTAGAGCTCCCTGACGTTGGATGACTTCTAGATTGCGACCTGCTTCTGCATTTAAAATCTCAACGATAAAGGAGAGCAGACGGAAGTTAGAAGACCAGCGCATCACCGTTATCGTAATCGGAAAGCCATTTTCCTCGTCACGAAAAATCCGCGCTAAATCCATAAAATCAAGCTCGAGAGAATCTTTGATAAGGCTATAGATGCCTCCATAGACATCCCAGACACCGACATACCAGTCCTGGTCATCCTTGTATTCGTAAATTTTGTTTGTCATAAAGTTACATGCTCCACATGAATCTCTTTTTCTAGCCATTCTGCTCCAATTTGGGCAAAACTTTGGCTATTGGCTGTTGTGTAAAAACGATGTTGAAGAGGTCCCGCATCTCGGCTACGGTTGATTTCAAAATAGTTAAGCAAAACCGAGATATCCCGTACACACTCTGCCCCACTATCGATGAGCTGAACCTTTGGTCCCATGACATTTTGGATGATAGGGCGAAGGAGTGGGTAATGGGTACAGCCCAAAATCAGGCTATCCACCTTGCCGACCAAGGGACGCAGGGTTTCATAAACCACTTTCTTGGTAACACTGGTTGACAGGGCACCAGACTCCACCAAGGGGGCAAACTTGGGACAGGCCAAACTTTCCACCTGTAAGTCTGGATCCAAATCATGGATTTTTTGACGATAGATGTCTGATTGGACCGTCATAGGGGTTCCAATGACCCCGATTTTCCCACCTTGACTGGACTTAATAGCTGCCGAAGCTCCCGGCAAAATCACACCTAGGACAGGAATATCTAGTTGGGCCTTGATTTCTTCCCAGACGACCGCAGTCGCAGTGTTACAAGCAATGACAATCATTTTGACATCCTTGGTCAAGAGAAAGTTGACCAACTGCCAAGTATATTCACGGATTTGCTCAGCAGGACGGGGACCATAGGGTGCCCGTGCCGAATCTCCAATATAGACGATTTCTTCATGGGGAAGCTGGCGCATGAGCTCACGTACAACAGTCAAGCCCCCGACACCCGAATCCAAAAAACCAATTGGTCGATTATCCATACAGTCTTCTTTCTAGTCTTTTTTCTGATTGATAGTTCATCATAATTACTCGTCCTAAATGAACGGATAGACAGCTTGATAGAATGGCAACTGCCTCTCTTTTAATCATAATCAAATATCAATAGAATGCAAGGAAAAAGTCTTATCCTTGAGAACTATTGAACATAGTGAGAAGTCTGGAACTTTCATCCCAGACTTTTCCTATTTATTTCTTTTTGTTCTTAGCAAGGGCTGCTTTTTGTTGGCGGATGATTTGGTGGTAAACTTGTTGTACCTTGGCTTCGCTTGGTTTTTGACCATTTGCACTCAAGAGAGCACGAACTGCGTCAGCGTTCAAACGGGGGTTGTCAGCATATTTTTTTTCGATTTGCTTACGAGCCAAGTAAATGCCTCCAAGAGCTCCCCCTAGAAAAGCTAGCACAATCAAGACAATTGCTAAAAGTAAATCCATTCTTTTTCTCCTGTTTCTTTTTGAGTCTTCTATATTATACCATAAAGTGATTTTCCTGACTAGTTTGTTTTACGCTTTCAAAAAGGGCAATAGGCGACAAAAAAGGAGCCCTGTTTTTCAATGAAAGAGAGCTCCTTGCTGCGTTTAATTTACATAAATAGCCAGTGTTTGATACGGTTTCAGAATAATTTTTTCTGATACTTCTACATCTTCATAGTTTGAAATCAGAATCTGTCCATTTTGGTAGGCTACTGGCAGGTCAATTTCTACTTCTGTGGCATAAAAGTTATCGAGGACCAGTAACTTTTCATTCTCATACTGTCGTTCAAAGGCATAGACTTGCTTACTGTCTTCAAAAGCTGGTTTGTAGCTTCCTTCTGAAATGATTGGCATTTCTTTACGAAGTCGAATCAAGTTTTGGTAGAAGGCGAAAATTGGGCCTTTGATTTCATTTTCTACGTTGATGTGAGGGTAGGATTTTCCTGCCTTCAGCCATGGAGTGCCTGTTGAAAATCCTGCATTTTCTGAGGCATCCCACTGCATGGGAATGCGTGAATTATCACGCGACTTGGCCTGAATAATCTGGAAGGCTTCTTGCTGACTTTTCCCTTCTTTTAAGAGCATCTGATAAGCATTGATGGACTCGACATCCACATAATCAGCCATGGAATCATAGTCTGGGTCAACCATTCCGATTTCCTCACCCATGTAGATATAAGGTGTCCCACGTGACAGGTGAATGCTGGCAGCCAGCATAGTCGCCCCTTCATTGCGGAAATGTTGAATATCGACAAAACGATTTAAGGCTCGTGGTTGGTCGTGATTGTTCCAAAAGAGGGCACTCCAGCCGTTTTTGTCACTCATTTCCTTGCCCCAGCTATGGTAAAGACTTTTCAACTCTTCGAAATCAAAGGGCGCCAAGGTCCACTTCTGTCCGTCCTTGTAGTCCACCTTGAGATGATGGAAATTAAAGGTCATGGATAATTCTTGACGGTCAGGTGACGAATAGAGGACACAGTTTCCCATGGTGGTTGAAGACATTTCCCCAACTGTCATAAAACTATCATCTGATCCAAAAGTGGCTTGGTTCATCATGCGCAAATAGTCATGAACGATGGGCTTGTCTGTGTAAGCTGGCTTGCCTTCATTTTCAGGACAGTCCACCAAGACCTCATCCTTACCGATCAAATTGATTACATCAAATCGGAAACCTTTGACTCCCTTGTCTCGCCAGAAATTAACAACCTTGAAAAGCTCCTTGCGAACATTGGGATTGCGCCAATTAAGGTCAGCCTGGGTCTCATCAAAGAGATGGAGGTAATATTTCCCTGTATCCCCGAAAGGTGCCCAGGCAGAGCCGCCAAACTTAGACTGCCAGTCTGTCGGTTGGTCTTGGATGAAGAAAAAGTCTTGGTAGTACTGGTCGCCAGCTAGGGCTTTCTGAAACCATTCGTGTTCTGTCGAGCAATGATTGAGCACCATATCTAACATAAAGTCAATCTTGTGCTCTTTACCGACACGTACCATCTCTTCAAAATCAGCCATATCACCAAAAAGAGGATCCACTGCCATATAATCTGAAATATCGTAACCATTATCCCGTTGGGGGCTTGGGTAGAATGGATTGAGCCAGACCATATCCACACCTAGCTTGGCTAGATAGGGAATTTTTTCGATAATCCCACGGAAATCCCCAATACCATTTCCAGTGGTGTCTTTATATGATTTTGGATAGATTTGATAGACTACTTTTCCTTTATCAAGTGCCATCTGTTTCTCCTTTTCTGATAAAAGGGAGGAACTGATGTTCCTTCCCTGTTTGTGCTATTTCGATTAGATTCGTGTAGCGACCATGAGAGCTGCCCCAGCTTGGATAGTTGTTGGATAAGTTCCAGTGATAGTCGCTGTATAAGCATCTTGATTGGTGATGATAACAGGAGTTTCTGTCACGAGACCTGCAGCCTTAATGACATCCATATCAAAACGAATCAATTTCTGACCTACTGTGACGTGGTCTCCTTGGGCTACAAGACTTTCAAAACCTTTGCCATCAAGACCTACTGTATCCATACCGATGTGGATGAGCAATTCTACCCCCTCATCAGAGACAATACCAATGGCATGCTTGGTAGGGAAAAGAACCGTCACTGTCCCATTGACTGGAGAAGTCAACTCACCTTGGCTTGGTTCAATGACTAGACCTTGTCCCATAACGCCTGATGCAAAAACAGGGTCCGTAGCTTGGCTCAATTCTTTCACTTGACCAGTCAGTGGGCTGACAATTTCTACTGGAGCAAGGGTTACTGGTTCATGACTGACAAATTCTGCCTCTTCTTGGGCAACGAATTCTGCCTGTAAGGCTGTATCATCCTCTGTCTTTGTAAAGAGACCGACTTTGCGGAAGAAGAAAGTCAAGAGCATTGGTACAACAATAGCAACTAGCATGGTTCCTGCAAACGGCATCATGTATTGAGGTTGAATAGAGAGGATACCTGGCAAACCACCGATACCGATAGAAGCCGCCGTTACATTAAAAGTAACAGACAACATCCCTGCAAGGGCTGAACCAATCATCCCAGCTACAAATGGATAGATGTATTTGACATTGACCCCAAAGAGGGCTGGTTCTGTAACACCGAGATAGGCTGAAATGGTTGCAGGAAGTGAAATCTGAGCCTCACGCTCATCATGGCGGTGCATGAAATAATAGGCAAATACAGCAGAACCTTGAGCAATATTAGAAAGAGCAATCATTGGCCAAAGCGCAGTTCCGCCAGCATCCGCAATCAATTGTGTATCGATGGCATTGGTCATATGGTGCAAACCAGTGATGACAAATGGAGCATAGAGAGCACCAAAAATTGCACCGAAGAGCCATTTAACTGGACCAGTCAATCCTGCCAATACAACTGCGGAGAGTCCTTGCCCAATTGTCCAACCGATTGGTCCCAAGACAGTATGAGCCAAAATCAAGGCTGGAATCAATGACAAGAAAGGCACAAAAATCATGGAAATGACTTCTGGAATATGCTTGCGCCAGAAAATTTCAAGATAAGACAGACTCAAACCTGCAAGCAAGGCTGGAATAACTTGAGCCTGATAACCAATACGATTAACCGTAAAGTAGCCAAAATTCCATACCCAGTTGGCTGCGATTTCTTCTGTTGAAGTAGACGCTACTGCATAGGCGTTGAGCAACTGAGGTGAAACCAAACATATTCCGAGAACAATTCCCAAAATTTGGCTGGTTCCCATCTTACGAGAGACAGACCAGGTAATTCCTACTGGCAAGAACTGGAAGATCGCTTCACCAGGCAACCAGAGGAAGTGATTAACCCCTGCCCAAAACTGAGAGGATTCTGTGATGGTCTTACCATCCAACATCGACCAATGCACACCTTCAAGAACATTACGGAAACCGAGGATCAACCCTCCGACTATCAAGGCTGGAATAATCGGTGTAAAGATTTCAGCTAGAGTGGTCATGACACGTTGAAGTACATTTTGATTACTCTTAGCTGCGGATTTGGCTGCTTCTTTGGAGACACCCTCGATGCCTGAAACAGCTGTAAAATCATTATAAAAAATCGGCACGTCATTCCCGATAATCACCTGAAATTGACCCGCATTTGTAAAGGTCCCTTTGACGGCTGGAATCGACTCGATGATCTTGACATTGGCCTTCTTTTCGTCCCCGAGAACAAAACGCATCCGTGTCGCACAGTGGGTGACAGCAGTGACATTCTCCTTGCCTCCGATCGCCTGAAGCAGATCTTTGGCTTCTTGTTCAAATTTTCCCATTTGATTCTCCTTATATTTGTCAAAGCAAGCTTGACTTGATAGCTCTATTGTAAACGATACCAAACTTGTATGCAACTTGTTTGCGATAAAAAGAGGATATTTTTGGATATTTTCTAGCACTTGTATGGTAAAATAGATACAAGTATTTATGGAATAAGACTCAAAACTCATTTAAGGAAGCAATATGAAGAAATACCAACAATTATTTAAGCAAATCCAAAAAACCATTCAAAACGAGACTTACGCTGTCGGAGATTTCCTCCCCAGTGAGCACGAACTCATGAATCAGTATCAGGTGAGCCGTGACACCGTCCGAAAAGCTCTGTCCCTCCTCCAAGAAGAAGGATTAATCAAAAAGATAAGGGGGCAAGGTTCTCAAATCGTTAAAGAAGAAACGGTCAATTTCCCTGTCTCCAACCTAACCAGCTACCAAGAACTGGTCCATGAACTTGGACTTCGATCTAAGACTAATGTCGTCAGTCTGGACAAAATCATTATCGATAAGAAGTCCTCACTGATAACCGGCTTTCCAGAGTTTCGGATGATGTGGAAGGTGGTCCGCCAGCGTGTGGTGGATAACCTGGTATCGGTTCTGGATACGGACTATCTGGATATGGAACTGGTCCCAAATCTCACTCGCCAAATCACTGAGCAATCTATCTACTCGTATATAGAAGACGACCTCAAACTCCATATTGATTATGCTCAGAAGGAAATCACCATTGACCACACGGGTGACCGAGACAAGATTCTCATGGACATTGGCAAAGACCCTTATGTCGTTTCAATCAAGTCAAAAGTCTATCTCCAAGACGGGCGCCAGTTTCAATTCACCGAAAGTCGCCATAAATTAGAAAAATTTCACTTTGTTGACTTTGCCAAAAGACATCCGAAATAAACACTTACAGTTGGGGATACTCTCAACTGTTTTTTAGTAGTAAACGATCTAGTTGAGAGTTGAAAAAGAGGGACTACTTGCTACTTATTCTACTATTTTAAGAAAAAACAACAGCAAATATGTATCTTGCTAAAAAGCTCTTGACAAATGCTAAGCGACCATTAGAATGGGAGGTGAGGAGATAAATAGAAACAAATTAAACGAAACCGCTTTATAAAATGTAAGCGGTTTCGAATACGCAAAGGAAGGTTTTATGAAAAAACACTTTTGGGAGAAATCCTGTCGCTATAGCATCCGCAAGCTGACGGTTGGGACTGCTTCTGTTTTACTGGGAGCTGTTTTTCTAGTCAACCACACTGTAGCCGCAGACAGTGTTGAAGTTAAACAGACTGAACCAACCTCTGTCGAAGCTATCACTAAGCCTGATAGTGAACCCAAAGCAGCTGAAGCGACTGAAACTACAAATCCGTCCCTTGAAGAAAGTCCAGTAGTTTCCGAAAGCAAGCCAGCTGAGGAGACTCAGACGACAAATAGTCAAGCTAGTGAAGAAGCCATTGTAGAAGCTAAAGAAAATAAGGAACCTGAAAAGGCAGATCAGCCGGTGACAAAGCAAGAAAACTATCAACTCAACTACGATCAGCCAACAGCTCCCTCCTATGATGGATGGAAAAAACAAGCCCTCCCTGTCGGAAATGGAGAAATGGGAGCCAAGGTTTTTGGTCTGATTGGGTAAGAGAGAATCCAGTACAACGAAAAGACCCTCTGGTCAGGAGGACCACAACCCGATAGCACCGACTATAACGGTGGAAACTACAAGGATCGCTACAAGGTCTTAGCAGAGATACGCAAAGCCCTCGAAGCTGGTGACCGCCAAAAAGCAAAACAGCTAGCTGAACAAAATCTAGTTGGACCAAACAACGCCCAGTATGGACGTTACCTAGCCTTTGGAGATATCTTCATGGTCTTTAATAACCAGAAGAAAGGGGTAGATACTGTAACAGACTATCATCGTGGTTTAGATATCACGGAAGCCACTACGACAACTTCTTATACCCAAGATGGGACGACTTTCAAACGCGAAACTTTCTCCAGCTATCCTGACGATGTCACTGTGACTCACTTGACCAAAAAAGGAAACAAGACACTTGACTTTACCCTTTGGAACAGTTTGACAGAAGACTTGCTTGCTAATGGCAACTACTCTTGGGAATATTCTAACTATAAGAATGGTCATGTCACTACAGATACAAACGGAATCCTTCTAAAGGGAACTGTCAAAGATAACGGCCTCCAATTTGCATCCTATCTAGGAATTAAAACGGACGGAAAGGTGACTGTTCAGGACGAAACTCTGACCGTTACAGGCGCAAGTTATGCAACCCTCTATCTCAGTGCCAAGACTAACTTTGCTCAGGATCCAAAAACCAACTATCGAAAAGACATTGACCTCGAAAAAACAGTTAAAGGGATTGTCGAAGCAGCTAAGGCCAAAGACTACGAGACACTTAAAAAGGTCCATATCAAGGACTATCAAAGTCTCTTTAACCGCGTTAAACTAAATCTAGGCGGAAACAAGACTGCTCAAACGACAAAAGAGGCCCTTCAAGGCTATAACCCAGAAAAAGGGCAAAAACTGGAAGAACTCTTCTTCCAATACGGTCGATATCTACTCATCAGTTCGTCTCGTGATCGGACAGATGCCCTTCCTGCCAACCTACAAGGAGTCTGGAATGCCGTAGACAATCCACCTTGGAACGCTGACTACCACCTCAATGTCAATTTGCAAATGAACTATTGGCCAGCCTACATGAGCAACCTGGCTGAAACTGCCAAGCCAATGCTCAATTACATTGACGATATGCGTTACTATGGCCGTATCGCTGCTAAGGAATACGCTGGTATCGAATCAAAAGATGGACAAGAAAATGGTTGGCTGGTCCACACCCAGGCGACACCATTTGGCTGGACTACTCCAGGCTGGAATTACTATTGGGGTTGGTCTCCAGCTGCTAACGCTTGGATGATGCAGAATGTCTATGACTATTATAAATTTACCAAGGATGAGACCTATCTCAAAGAAAAGATTTATCCAATGCTCAAGGAAACAGCTAAGTTCTGGAACTCCTTCTTGCACTATGACAAGGCCAGTGACCGTTGGGTGTCTTCACCATCCTACTCACCAGAACACGGAACCATCACCATCGGAAATACCTTTGACCAATCGCTAGTCTGGCAGCTATTCCACGACTACATGGAGGTCGCCAACCATCTGAATGTCGACCAAGACTTAGTCACAGAAGTCAAGGCTAAATTTGACAAACTCAAACCACTTCACATCAACAAAGAGGGACGCATCAAGGAATGGTACGAGGAGGACAGTCCGCAATTCACAAATGAAGGGATTGAAAACAACCACCGTCACGTTTCCCATCTAGTTGGTCTCTTCCCAGGTACGCTCTTTAGCAAGGATCAGGCTGAATACCTAGAGGCTGCGCGTGCTACCTTGAACCACCGTGGAGATGGTGGTACAGGTTAGTCTAAGGCCAATAAAATCAACCTCTGGGCTCGTCTGCTGGACGGTAACCGCGCCCATCGCTTACTCGCTGAACAGCTTAAGTATTCAACCCTAGAAAATCTTTGGGATACCCACGCGCCTTTCCAAATCGACGGCAACTTTGGAGCAACCAGTGGTATGGCAGAAATGCTCCTCCAATCTCATACTGGCTATATTGCGCCATTACCAGCCCTTCCAGATGCTTGGAAAGACGGTCAGGTTTCTGGCTTGATTGCCCGTGGTAACTTTGAAGTTAGCATGAAGTGGAAAGATAAAAACCTGCAAAGCTTGTCCTTCCTTTCAAATGTCGGTGGAGACCTGGTTGTAGATTATCCAAATATCGAAGCCAGTCAGATCAAGGTCAATGGCAAGCCAGTCAAGGCAACGATTCTCAAAAACAATCGCATCCAACTAGCAACTCAAAAAGGGGACGTAATTACCTTTGAACACTTCCCCGGTCGTGTAACCAGTCTGACAGCAGTTCGACAAAATGGAGTCACTGCCAAACTCACCTTCAACCAAGTAGAAGGCGCTACCCACTATGTCATCCAAAGACAAGTAAAAGATGAGTCTGGCCAAACCTCTGCAACTAGAGAATTTGTAACCAATCAAACTAACTTTATCGACCGATCACTAAATCCTCAACTCGCCTATACTTATACCGTCAAGGCGATGCTGGGCGAAGTTTCCACACAAGTCTCTGAACAAGCGACTGTCGAAACCTATAGCGAGTTGATGGACGACCGAGATAGCCGCATCCGGTACGGAGCTGCCTTCGAAAACTGGGCAGACTCAGAATTATTTGGAGGAACAGAGAAATTTGCTGACCTTTCAAAAGGAGACTACACAGACGAAGATCTCACTGCTACCATTCCTTTCACTGGCGTTGGTATCGAAATCTATGGACTGAAATCGTCTGAATTAGGTCTTGCCACTGCTAAAATTGATGGCAAAGAGGTCGGCGAACTTGATTTCCATACTGCTGGAGCAACTGAAAAAGGTAGTCTCATCGGTCGCTTCGCAGGATTGTCTGACGGACCTCACACATTGACTCTTAGCGTTAAACATGAGCACAAACACCGTGGTAGTGAGCGCTCGAAAATTTCATTAGACTACTTCAAGATCCTAGCAGGAACAGGCAATCCAATTGAAAAAATGGACGATCGTGATTCGCGCATCCAATATGGTTCCCAGTTTAAGGACTGGTCTGACCCTGAACACTACGGTGGTACGGAAAAATACGCTGACATCAACAACAGCGACTCCAGTGCAGCCTCAGAAGCTCAGGCAACCATTTCCTTTACAGGAACAGGTATTCGAATTTATGGTTTGAAGAGCCTTGCCCTTGGACGAGCACGTGTTACACTAGATGGCAAAGAAATGCCAAGTCTAGACTTCTACACTTCAGGTGCAACTGAAAAGAGAGCTTTTATTGGCGAATTTACAAACCTTACTGACGGTCCGCACACCCTGACATTACAAGTTGACCCAGATTCGCCAGAAGGTCGCAAGAAAATCTCTCTAGACTCCTTTGACATCATCAAAGCCCCTGCTGTTGGTCTAGATAGTCCAAGTATCGCTCCTCTTAAGGAAAACGATAAAGAAATTTCCTTAACCCTACCATCTGGAGACTGGGAAGCCATCGCTGTAACCTTCCCAGGTGTCAAAGATCCTCTGGTCTTGCGCAAAGTGGACGAAACGCATCTGGTTACAAGTGGGGATCAGACCGTGCTATCAATCCAAGACAATCAAGTTCAAATCCCAATCCCTGAAGAAACCGATCGCAAAGCTGGAAATGCCATTGAAGCTTATACCATTCAAGGAAATACCACAAGTAGCCCTATCGTAGCTGTATTTACTAAAAAGGATGAAAAGAAAGTTGATGAGAAGCAACCAACTACAAGCAAGGGAGAGGAACCAGCTCCTACTGTTGCCATTCCTGAATACACTGAGCCTATCGGGACTGCAGGGCAAGAGGAAGCGCCTACTGTTGAAATTCCTGAATACAATAAGCCTATCGGGACTGCAGGGCAAGAAGTGCCACCTATTTTTGAAAAACCTGAATACACCGAACCTATTGGAACCAGTGGAGATCAGGCCACTCCAACCCTTAGCCTTCCTGACTATCCAGTTCAAGTCTTGAAAGATAAGGAGACTGGAGTAGAAATCATCGGTGGAGCCAGCGACTTAGAAGGAATTTCTCACGTTTCTAGCCGACGTATCCTAGCTCAAGAACTCTTTGGCAAGACCTATGATGCTTACAATCTACAGCTTAAAAATCCAACCGATCATAGCTTGCAGCCAAAAGGCGCTGTCTTAGTTCGCTTGCCTGTTTCAGCTAGCGTAGAAAATGTTTACTACCTCACTCCAAATAAGGAGTTGCAAGCCCTTGATTTCACCGTTCGAGACGGAAAGGTAGAATTCATCACTAATCATTTTAGTACCTATGCTGTCGTCTATCAAGCTACTGGAACAAGCTCTAACACAGAGGAAAAACCAAGTCCTTCAGATACAGAAACCTTGGCACACAAGACTGAACAACTTTCAGCTAGTTCTAACCTTGCTAAAACTGGAAATCATTCTTCTAAAGAATGAAAAGGGAACACTTTTCTGTACAATTTTTATAAAGTGTTTTTTAAGGGATGACTCGTTTTG
>NZ_JAUMZR010000043.1:0-16582 GCF_030528045.1 Streptococcus sp. | reverse complement strand
GTCTCCTCTCGTGCTTAGTTATAGGTCACCCACTACAGTTGACATAGAGCCTAAAGAAAAAGCCTTATTTAAGGCTTTCTTAGGCTATTTACATCCACCCTGAGGGAATCGAACCCCCATCTCAAGAACCGGAATCTTACGTGATATCCATTACACTAAGGGTGGAAACTTGTCTTATTATAACAGAAATTTGCTCTAATAACAAGTTTTTTATGGGTAGACTAAGCGTCCATTAGTGGGAAGCATCCCCGTTCCAGATAGAGTTTTTCACGATAACATAATCAACGTGTTTGAGGTCCGCAACATTACGTCCACCTGCGTAGGAAATAGCACTTTGCAAGTCCTGCTCCATCTCAGTAAGGGTGTCTTGCAAATGCCCTTTAGCAGGCAGTAAGATGCGCTTACCTTCCACATTTTTATAGGCTCCTTTTTGATATTGAGAAGCTGAACCATAGTATTCTTTGAACTGTTCCCCATCAACTTCGATTGTCTTTCCTGGGCTTTCGATATGTCCTGCAAATAGGGAACCGATCATGACCATGCTAGCACCGAAACGGATAGATTTGGCAATATCACCATGAGTACGAATCCCACCATCAGCAATGATCGGTTTACGCGCAGCCTTAGCACACCAACGTAGGGCAGCCAATTGCCAACCACCTGTACCAAAACCAGTCTTGACTTTGGTGATACAAACCTTACCAGGACCGATGCCAACCTTTGTTGCATCCGCACCGGCATTTTCCAATTCACGAACAGCTTCTGGTGTTCCTACGTTGCCAGCAATGACAAAAGTATTTGGTAATTCTTTCTTGATGTGTTGGATCATGGAAATCACACTATCCGCATGACCATGAGCAATGTCAATCGTGATATACTCAGGAGCATCAGCCTTGAGTCGGCTAACAAAGTCATACTCGTAATCCTTGACACCGACAGAAATGGAAGCAATGAGCCCTTGATCGTGCATGCGTTTGATAAAAGGAATGCGCCCAGCCTCATCAAAACGATGCATAATGTAAAAGTAACCGCCTTTAGCAAGTTGCTCTGCTACGTTCTCATCCAAAATCGTCTGCATATTGGCTGGTACAACAGGTAGTTTGAAAGTGTGATTTCCAAGTGTGACACTCGTGTCTGCTTCTGCACGGCTTTTAATGACACATTTATTTGGGATCAACTGAATATCTTCGTAATCAAAAATTGGAAATTCATTTAACATATCGATGTCTCGTTTCTTTTGTAATGACCTACCTATGCTTGCGCATCTCTACGCCTTTTTCCGACGTTTCCTTGATTAATTATAAACCAAAGTACAGTTTTTGTCAAATATTTTTAATAATCAAATTATATCGTTCGGAAATTACTTGTGTAAATGATAAGAGAAAGAGGAGAGATTATTTTCTCCCCACTTCTTTATCAATATTTCTTTTAAAAATTGCTTCGGAGCTTTCCATCATTTCATAAAATTCATTATAAGATGGAGCATTCTGAGGAATATGGATAGACCACTTTTTAAGCAAGACTCCGTGCCCCGCTACTTTTCCTATTTCACTATTTACTGACCGGTCCATACTAGGAAAAATCAATCCTGCTTTCCAAGTTTTCCCAGCTTCTAAAATATAAGAATAGGAAATCAACTGGAACAAGTCCTCGCGATTGATCCCTTTTTCAGTAAACTCCAG
The DNA here is from genome assembly GCF_030528045.1 of Streptococcus sp. Taxonomy (GTDB): domain Bacteria; phylum Bacillota; class Bacilli; order Lactobacillales; family Streptococcaceae; genus Streptococcus. Next base: position 14,900 of record NZ_JAUMZR010000043.1, on the reverse strand, counting down.
TTTTTTATATTTTGCATCTAGAACTATTTTTAACTCTTTATGATAAAAATCTGGAAATACTTTTCTTTCACGATTAGAAAATACTGAAATACCGTCCGTCTTATCCTTATTTCGTGGATGGATGAAATCTTTTGGCAACAAGGTATAAACATACTCTTCCCAAAGCCAGGAAACATCAAAAAGAATACCATGGATCTTTTGCTCTTGATATCCTAACCCATGCTTCTCTCTATTTAGGATCATCAGGCAAAGCTCTTGCAACTTTCTGTACTCTCTGAAGTAGGCGTGTCGGATGGGTTTGATTTTATTCATTCTGATAATCTTGGCACGATCAGAGAGTTTATAAGATGGGGTTACTCGCACGATTTCTGCCATATTTTCACGATTACTATCGAGTAGTGCTCCAAAACTTTTTTGAATCTTTATGTACTCAATCGTATGCCGAATCAATTGCATGAGTGGATTATCATAGGTGAACTCTCTCGTTGTGTAGGCAACATTTCCCATAAAAGGAACATTTCTCTTAAGATGATTTCCTACATCTATCACTCCCTTTACATGACTGTCGTTATGAGAAAATCTCTGGTATTCCTTATAAAGACCTTTTCTGAGAGCAGCTTGTAAATACTTGGGAAAGAGGTAAACCAAGAGTTGATAGAGTTTATCTTCAGGAGATAAACCGACATCCAAACTAGTCAGATTGATATTGAGAACCTTTTGTAAAAGATAATGCAAAAAATGGTCATTACTTTCATCAGAAAAACGAGAGGCAATCGTTAATCTTTCCTGACCATATCCAAGAAAACCAATCACATTCCCAGTCTTAATTTCCTGATTGAACGTTTCAAAGATTTTTTGATCCCTTTCTAAGTCAGAAGAATTCTTTAAATCATTTGGGAAAATAAAGATACTGTCCTCTATAGAAAGGTTATCCAGTGTTCTATCAAGAGGGGCTTGACTTAGTTTGGGAAATTCTGCGACAAAATCTTCTCTAGCAATTTTATAATGATTATCAGTTATCCGCATTATCATCACCAGTATCTTGCTGAACTGTTTGCTCTTTATTTGTCAGATCAAATGCTTTTTTCAATGTATCCAGAGTTTCGGCCTCCTCATAAGAACCACGTAAGTAATCTTCCAATAGAGGTTTGAGGTAATCAGACCAGAGTAACTCATAGTCAAAATCTACATCCTGCAACTTAAGGAAATAACTTGGTCCAATATGATAATGGCTGTTTAATTCCTGAACGTTTTCGATAGCAACATTCAAATTTCTTAGACGAAGTTTTGCTTCTTCTGCATGGATATCTAGTTCTTTATCCAACATAGCAACTTGGCTTTCAGCAGTAACTTCAACAAAACGGAAACGACGACGCATAGCAAAATCAAAGGTATCCACTGATCGGTCAATATCATTCATAGTTCCAATGATGTAGACATTCTCAGGAATATAAAACTTGTCATCCGTCTCATGTAAATTAGCATACTGGGTGGAAACACTCCCCTTTTCACCACGATAACCAGGATCGATAGAGAAAAAGAGTTCCCCAAAAATCTTAGAAATCTCACCACGATTGATTTCATCGATGATGAAGACGAATTTCTTGTCTGTGTCAATCTCTGTTGGAGAAATATAATCTTTCAGACCAAATCTTTTCTTTAAAGTTTCTAGGACTTTTTTTCCTTGATTACGATAATAAGGCTGTTTCAGATATTTTTCATCTTTATAGAGTTCATAAACATAAGATTTTGTTAAGCAAGTTCCTTGGGCTTTAGTTTCATAATTGATATTAAAATTATGAAACTATTTACTGTGAGATAGGAAAATTCTGTCAAATATTCTTTTTCATCTCTGCTATTTACATATTCAAGATAAAGATCCCACGCTTCCTCAAAATTATCTTGGCCTCCAGTTTTCTGAGCTTCTTTAGCCTTCTGGCAAAACTTCTTAAAAATACCATCTTCTAGCTTAAACTCGATAGCTCCATCACCATTTGATACAGGTCTCAACCCCTCTACAAAATCAGTATAATCATAGGATGGATGAAATTGTACAAATCCGATTTGGTCTTCGTTGCCACCCGTTAATTCTTTAGCAATTTCTTTAGCAAGATAAGTTTTTCCTGTACCAGGTGCACCACGGAGGATGAGGTTTTTGGATTGTAACAAGATATTACTCAAAGGATGATGAATATTATTTTGTTCAGACATTTCTTTCTCTCCTTGCTTATCATCACTGTCTATAATATCTTTTGAATACTCAAATAAAATACTTCCCAACATTGAAGATTCTAGTTCAGGATATGTTTTAGAAAACAGTTTACAAATCTCATGATTCTGACGATAGGGCCCTCCTTGATTGCTTTGGGGAATCAACCTATTCCAAAATTCATTCTGACTATTCATATTTACTCCTAAAAAAGAAGGATTCTCAGAATAAATACAAAGTAGTTTTGTTACCACTGCAGAACGCCTAATAAATTCATTCTTTGACTTTTTCATGTCAAAGATAGGATTATTGAAATCCAACATTCTTCCAGCTTGGATGATCTCATACGAAACCGATTTTAATTTGTTAAATCGGTCTTCTAGTTCTGATTCTGGAATGATTTTATTAGCTTGATTCTTATAGTTTTTGGTATCCTCATTCCAATAAATACCAAATTTTGAAGAACCTCCTCCACCAATCCCCATAAATAATGATTGGTACTTTCCTGTCTCAAGAGCATAGCAAAAAGAATTACTTTTAGCACCTTTCCCAATGACATATTCATCAATAGACATGGTTAAAATTCTATCAAGTGGCCATTCTTTAAGAAATTCTTTACGTAATTGTTCATTGTGAATACTATATTTAAATGCATCTTCTCTTAATCTTATTTTATTTTCTTGGTACCAAGCATAAAAATCTTCCAAGCCAAGCTTTCTTTTATCCATCAATCTTACTCCTTTTATAATAATGTTCGAATAAAAAACTATATATTTCATATATAGAATATCATATCCTATGGGAAATGAAAAGAATTTCTAAAGAAAAAGCCTAGAGTAGAAGGTTCTATTCCCTCTTAACACTAGACTCTTTTTTATCTTAGTAATACTCACCCTGACGGTAGTCCCATGAGTTAAAGGTATCTGACAAATGCATCATGATTTTATCAATGTCAAGCCCTTTGCGGATAACAACTGGAGCTGGTGAGGTTGAACGTGCTCCTCCTTGTTCTGGAATGAGTTTACCATCTTTATCGACCATAGAAACCATCACACCTTGCTCGTAGCGAGTTTCGATTGTTTTGTCCGGTTGGATGGATGCCACATACTCGTCTGCTTCGATGACAAGGTCCACTGCTCCTTCGATACGTTCTCCTATTCCTTCTACCTTACCACGGTTTCCTTTTCCAGATGGGTTGGCTGATGAGGCGTAGACCATCTTGCCTTCTTCCCAAAGTTTAGCAGCCAACTGTTCACCAGCTTTACCAAATTTGATGACAAAACAGCTAGTACCACGAACGTCAGTCATAAGTTCTTCACGGCCATCACCGTATGCTTTGAGTTTTTCAAAAGCTTCTGGTTTCCAAGGAAGGATACAACCAAGGAGAATGTTTTCGTCCCAATGTTTTTGGTAGAAGGCTTCAATTTCTGGGTTGAGTTGTGCTAAAGCGCGTAGCTCGTCCATGCTACCACAAAGTACAACACCTGGCTTGTTACGATTACGTTCTTTAGCCTCAAACTTACGCTCAAGACCTGCCTTATCGCTCGTCATGACAATGTAACCAACTTTTGTGGGGCAAACGATACATCCGCCATCACCTTTTAAAATGTCATAGCCTTCTTGAGAAAGTGTTCCGTTCCATTGAATGTGTTTTGTCATAGTTCTATATTTCCTTTTCTATTTTTCTAATCCTGCCAGTAGGCCGGTCGTTGTTTTTCATAGGCAGCAATCAAGTCTTCATACTGCAAAGTAATTCCGATATCATCCAAACCATTTAAGAGCTTGTGTTTCCATTCGCTATCAATTTCAAAAGTGAATTCTCCAACTGGTGAGATGATTTTTTGTTGTTCCAAGTCCACAGTTACCTGGTCAGTTGGTTTGAGCTGGGCTAGTTTCTCTCTAACCTCTCTGGGCTGAACAATAGGCAACATGCCATTATTGAGTTCATTATTGTAATGAATGTCCCCGAAAGATCCTGCAATCACGACCTTAAAACCATAGTCGGCTAGAGCCCAAGCTGCGTGTTCCCTCGAAGACCCCGCCCCAAAGTTATCCCCCGAGATGAGAATACTGGCTTTACGATATTCAGGTCGGTTAAAGACAAAGTCTGGATCCTCAGTGTAGTTATCGTCCAGATAACGCCAAGCATACATGAGATACTTACCAAAGCCTTTTTTATCAATTAACTTGAGAAACTGCTTGGGGAGGATTTGGTCAGTGTCTATATTATCATTCATGAGAGGAACGGTCGTTCCCGTATAAACTGTAAATTTCTCCATATCCTCTCCTTACTGGGCCTCTGGCATTTTCCGAACATCTACGAAACGCCCTGCGATAGCTGCTGCCGCTGCCATGGCGGGACTACAGAGATGAGTCTTAGCGCCAAATCCCTGTCTGTCTTCAAAATTGCGGTTGCTAGTTGAGGCACAGTGGACCCCATCAGGGACCTTGTCGGGATTCATCCCTAGGCACATAGAACAACCTGGGTCTCTCCATTCAAAGCCAGCATCTAAGAATACCTTATCCAAGCCCAACTTCTCCGCAGCTCGTTTGACAGGACGAGAGCCTGGAACTACAATTGCCGTTAAGTTGGGAGCAATTTTCTTCCCTTTAACAAATCGCGCAGCCAGCTGTAAGTCACTGAGACGAGCATTAGTACATGAACCAATAAAGATATATCCTAGTTCAATGTCTGCTGGCTTTTGACCTGGTTCCAAGTTCATGTAATGATAAGCTCGTTCATCATTCATATCCTTTATTTCTGGAAAACTACTGTCAAAGTCGACGCCCATAGCAGGATTGGTTCCCCAGGTCACCATAGGAGCCAAGTCTGAGACATCCATCCGGATAACCTTATCATAGACAGCATCATCATCGCTGACAAGCGTCTTCCAGTCAGCAATCGCCTCCTCGAAAGCTTCGGGAACGCATTCCCGTCCCTTGAGATAATCATAGGTAGTCTGGTCTGGATTCATAATTCCCATCTTCGAACCAAACTCGATGGACATATTGCAGATGGTCATCCTCTCTTCCATGGTCAGTGCATCAATGGCTTGCCCACGATATTCCACCACATATCCTACACCACAAGCAACGCCATACTTGGCAATTAAGGCGAGAATGTAATCCTTAGAGTAAACTCCTTTTTGAGGAATACCAGTGAATTCTACAAGCATTTTCTTAGGTTTAACTTGCCAGAGTGTCTGGGTAGCAAAGACATGCTCAACCTCACTGGTCCCAATCCCAAAAGCGATAGCTCCGAAAGCTCCGTGAGTAGCTGTGTGGCTATCTCCACAGACGATGAATTTTCCTGGTTGCGTCCGTCCTGTTTCTGGACCTACCATGTGAACGATTCCCTGCTTTTCAGAACCATGGGCAGCATGTTCAATCCCAAACTCCTCAACATTTTCAGCAAGCTTATCAATTTGTGCTTTAGAAATGACATCTCGAATATCGTAGATATTGACAGTTGGTACATTGTGGTCAAAGGTTCCAAATGTCAAGTCTGGCCGCCTCAATCTGCGGCCTACATCTCGTAATCCTTGAAAAGCTTGGGGACTGGTCACTTCATGAATATAGTGCTGATCCACGTACATGAGTTGAGGTTGCCCTTCTTCTCCTGTGATGACATGGCGGTCCCATAATTTGTCAAAAATCGATTTTCCTGCCATCCATTACCTCCAAATAAAATATAAGGCTACTAGTGTGGTCACCATCCCGAGAAACCAAAGCGTTTTAAAATACCATTTTCTAGTCTTGTGGTGAAAGGTGATTCCTGCCAACCAGGCACCAAAACCACCACAAGTAAGGGCTAAAATGAGTAAGATTTTCTCTGGGACGCGCCAAGCACCTCTTCTTGCCTTGGATTTGTCAATGCCATAAATCAAGAAAATCAGCAAATTCCAAATCAAGATGGCAAGCGTAATTCCTTCATTTATCTTCATAATCTTTCAATGATGGCTTCTGTCATTTCCTTGGTTGAAGCCTGTCCTCCTATATCTCTTGTTAAAATGCCAGCCGCTAAACTAGCTTCAACAGCACGCTCGATACGCTCTGCATCCTCATAACGTCCAAAACTGTCTCTCAACATCATAGCAACAGATAAAATCATGGAGATAGGATTGGCAATTCCTTGATCTGCAATATCAGGTGCTGAACCATGAATGGGCTCATAAAGACTTGTCCCCTTTTCAGAATGACTGGCTGATGGCATGACACCAAGTGTGCCTGATAGAACGCTTGATTCATCAGATAAGATATCTCCGAAAAGATTCTCTGTCACGATGACATCAAACTTGTCAGGATTGGTAATCATAAGCATAGCAGCTGAGTCCACCAACTGGTGTTCCAAGGTTACATCTGGGAAATCCTGAGCGACTTCCTCAGCTACTCTCCGCCAGAGTTTTGAAGTCGCTAGAACATTTTGCTTATCGATACTAGTAACGATTTTTCTCCGATTTCTTGCAATTTCAAATGCCTTGCGAATAATCCGCTCTACTTCTTCGTAGCTGTAGTAGTTGATATCAAGCGCTTTGCGCTCTTCAAGGATATGATCCCCAAAGTAAATCCCACCTGTCAACTCACGCACCACGATAAAGTCTACACCAGCAATTCGTTCCGGTTTGAGAGGTGATAAATGCTTGAGACTGTCAAAAATCTTAACAGGCCTAATATTGGCATAGAGATTGAGTTCCTTACGAAGAGCCAGCAAGCCTTGTTCAGGACGAATCGCTGCCCCATCATACTGAGGACTACCGATAGCCGCTAGGAGAATCGCATCTGCTTCTCTACATGACTTGAGGGTTTCATCAGGTAAGGGATGCCCCACAGCATCAATACCTGCACCTCCAAAGGGGCGTCTGTCTATCTCATAGTCAAAACCTGTTTTTGAAGCTAGAGATTCCAGAACCTCTAAACCAGCTTCTATGATTTCTGGACCGATTCCATCCCCTGCTAGTGCTACTATTTTCTTTGTCATAGCCTTCTCCTTTACACACTAGGCATGTCTCGGTAGGAAACGCTGCGCCCCATTTCACCAGTATTCTCTTTTTGAACAAAGGTATTGGCATTGATATAAGCAATAGCCGAAGCCTTCAATACATCGAAATCAAGACCTGCTGCGTTAAAGATGGTTTCTGTATCTCTGTTTTCAACAGTGACCAAAACCCGAGCTTGGGCATCGATTCCATCTGTTACCGCGTCAATAGTATAAGACACCAAGCGGACAGATTGGTTAAAGAACTTATCGATAGCGTTAAAGATTGCTTCAACGGAACCTTGCCCTGTCGCATTGAATTCGACTTTCTCACCATCCATATTGGCTAGGCTAACGAGCGCTTCAATTTCATTGTCTGCATGGGTTTGAAGTTGTAAATCATCAAAGTGGAAGCCTTCTGGATTTTCAACCATGGTTCCAGCTACCAGAGCTCGAATATCTGCATCTGTGATTTCTTGTTTCTTATCTGCCAGTGCCTTGAACTTAGCGAAGAGTGGTTTGATATCCTCTTCTGTAAAGTCTAGAGCCAATTCTCTTAGTTTCTCAACAAAGGCATGGCGACCAGACAATTTTCCAAGTGGAAGACTATTACTCTTAACACCGACCAATTCAGGTGTGATGATCTCATAAGTGAGAGGATTTTTAAGAACTCCATCTTGGTGAATGCCCGATTCATGAGAGAAGGCATTGCCACCAACGACGGCCTTGTTTTTAGGAACCGGAATACCAGAGAAGCGAGAAACCATTTCAGACGTATTCATTGTTTCATCCAAAACAATATCACTAGTTGCTTGGAAGAAATCCTCACGAATCTTCAAAGCAACAGCTACTTCTTCAAGAGCAACATTACCTGCGCGTTCACCAATACCATTAATAGTTCCCTGGACACGTCCAGCACCATGTTTAATTGCTGTCAAAGTATTTGCAGTTGCCATACCGAGATCATCGTGACAGTGGACACCAAAGACAACTTTATGATCTGATTTAATATTTTCAGTCAAGTGATCAAAGATACGTGCAAACTCTTCTGGAGTCGTAAAGCCAACTGTGTCAGGGATATTGATATATGATGCACCTGCTTCGACCGCTGTTTGAACGACTTGTAAGAGGAAATCCAACTCTGTTCTAGTCGCATCTTCAGGAGAGAATTCGACGATTTCAAACTTAGAACGAGCATAAGAAACATGTTCCTTGATAGCTTCTAAAATCTCTTCCTTGCTTTTATTGAGCTTATACTTGCGGTGAATCGGACTGGTAGCGATAAAGACATTAATTTGAGGATACTTGGCATCCTTAAGAGCCTCATAACAAGCATCAATATCAGATTTTACAGAACGAGCTAATCCTGTCACTGCTGTTTTTTTCATGACTTTAGCAATTTCTTGAACAGCTATAAATGAATCTGGACTAGCAGCCGGAAAACCAGCTTCAATTACAGAAATTCCCCATTTCTCCAGCTGTCTTGCAATGGAAACTTTTTCCTTTATTGAGAAGTTAACACCAGGTGTTTGTTCCCCATCACGAAGGCTTGTATCAAAAAATTCAACTGTACGCATAAGATTTCCCCTTTTCCAAATATGGTTTTAAAAAAACATCTCGCTCAGAAGCCCAAGCGAGATGTTGATTTACTCCCGCTTGGTAAGCCAAACAGGACTAATGCTTTTGCACTAGCCCGAGTACCTCAACAACAAAGCAAATTGATTAAACTTAGCTGTTTTCATGTTTGACTTTCTCCTTCGTTTGATATCTTGTTTAGTATTTTAGCATAGCTAAAAAAACTTGTCAAGAAAAAATCCATTATTTTCTGAAAATTTCTTCAGTAAAGAATATTTTGCTAATTGAAAGTATTTGAAAACTAAAGTAACTTTCCTTATTTTTTCATAGTCAAGTTCCAACTTTTTTCGATGAGTTCTATCACTTCTTCATCTTGCAAACTATCATCAAGTGCCAGACTAAGCCAGTAGCGTTTGTTCATATGAAAAGCTGGATAAATTCCCCTTTTTGAAAGCAAATCAGCTACTTGGTCGTGTTTGATATTGGCTGCTTCGACCAGTCCTTCTCTCCCCTTTTCCAGCTTATCCCATGGGATTCTCATCAAAACAGCATACCATTTTTGATTACCTTCATGGCGCAATACAGCTGTATCAGGAGACTTTTCCCACAGATACTCCAACTGATTACCATACTTTTCCTGAACTTGAGCCATGATACGCTTAGTCTGAGGACAGATAAAATCCTGCACATCAAAGCAAGCCTTCCGAATCTGGTAGAGAATCTCCAAACAAGCCTCACGGACACTTGCAACAAAGCTTCCTGTCATACTTTCCATATGGACTTGAGGATAGAGATCTCCCGTTTCCTGGTCAAAGACAAGAAAACTCACATTATCAGGAGTGATGGAGACTGTCATGAAAAATTCACCCTGCAAAATCTGGCAACTATAGGTCCAGACTTCCCCATTTTCTACAAAACCATAGGCATGAGCTTTTTCTTTATTAAACTGATAGGATTTAAAAATTTCAAACATAAGTGAAAACTGCTACCAAAAGCTAGCAGTCCCTTTCTATTTTTTAAAAGACAACCTTAGTTCCATGCAATTGTGTCACGCCCAACTGTTCGATAAAGGTTTGACGGTTGTCCAAGTCAATCCCCCCACCTGGTAGAATTTCAATTTTACCTTTAGCATGTTCCAAAATTCTGTGATAATGAGCGAAACGTTTCTCTAGCGAGTCTCCAGACACACCAGCACGAGTTAAGATACGAGTGACTCCAGCTTGACTAAGCCAATCAATGGCTTCCAACTGGTCCTCGTCACTTAATTCATCAAAGGCCATGTGAAAGACAATTTCCATTCCTTTAGATGCGGCAATCAGCTTATCAAGATTAGTCTTATCCAACTTCTTATCAGCAGTTAATGCCCCAAAAACGACTCCTTGACTTCCAGCCTGAGTGGTCAAACGAATGTCTTCTAGCATGATTGCTATTTCAAGATCAGTATAGACAAAGTCGCCACCACGGGGACGAATCATAGTCATGATGATGGTGTCGTAGTTAGCTGCCAGTTCAACCGCTGCCTTGGTCACTCCATAACTAGGTGTTGTTCCTCCTACTGCTAGATTGTCACAAAGTTCGATTCGACGAGCTCCAGCCTGCATCGCTTTTTCAAGCAAGGTCACATTTTCAGCACAAAATTCGTAAATCATTTGATTCTCCTTGATGTTTTCTTTGAATTTATTATATCATATTATTTTAAATATACTTTCATTTTTATCAAGGCAAATAACTACTATTTTTATCTATTCTTTGTCAGGAATGACTTTAAAGAGATAGTAGGTGATAAAGACAGTCAAGGCTCCCAGACCGATTTTGACTGGCAAAAGAGGGGCAAAATAAATAGAAATTCCCATCAAGATATAGATAGATACAATGATTTTTTTCTTTCGTTCACGCGCGATTGACTTGGTTTCCCGAAAGTCCGCTACATAAGTCTGATAGAGCTTTGTATGATAAAGCCAGTCTTCAAAACGCTTAGAAGATTTTGAAAAGCAAGCGATAGCTAACAAAAGAAAGGGTGTTGTTGGCAAAAGCGGTAGGACAACTCCAATAACAGCTAAAGCCAGCGAAATAAAGCCAATACAAAGATAAATGATACGCATGATTTCTCCTAGATAAATTACTCTTCCTCTAGTTTCGCACACAAGGAGGAAATTTGTCAAGCTTCAAGTAAAAAGAGCCTGAAATTCATTTTCAGGACTCTGCATTTTATTTAATTTTCTCTTCTTTGTAGTCGCCATTACTACATACAACCTGCTTACCACCACCACGGACTTTTTTCTCCACAAGGAAGTGTCCGCATTTTGGACAGTCACGGCCAATTGGTTTGTCCCAGGAAGTAAACTCACATTCTGGGTAACGATTGCAACCATAGAAGATACGATTGCGCTTGGTTTTGCGTTCGATGATTTGTCCTTGATGACAGCTTGGACACTCGACTCCAATCTCTTTGACAATCGCTTGTGTGTGACGGCAGTCTGGGAAATTACTGCAAGCATAGAATTTACCAAAACGACCGAGCTTAATCACCATCGGACTGCCACAAACTTCACAGTCAAATCCAGCTGGCTCATCCTTGATCTGGATTTTTTCCATTTCGGATTCAGCCTTGGCTACTTCTTTAGAGAATGGTTTATAAAATTCATCAATGACCCGTTGCCACTGCTCTTTACCAACTTCGACATCATCCAGTTTTCCTTCCATCTCAGCTGTGAAGGTCACGTTTACGATATCTGGGAAGTATTCAACGATGAGTTTATTGACAATTTCTCCCAGTTCTGTCGGTTCAAAACGTTTAGCTGCCAGACGAACGTAGTAACGTTTTTGGATGGTTTCAATAGTCGGAGCGTAGGTTGACGGACGTCCAACTCCATTTTCTTCCAAGGTCTTGATAAGAGTCGCTTCCGAATAGCGAGCTGGCGGTTGAGTGAAATGTTGTTCTGGCTTGCTATTGACCTGCTTGACCACATCTCCAACAGCCATATCTGGCAACATCTTGTTCTTATCTGAGTCATTGTAGATAGCAAGATAACCATCAAACTTAACTTGGCTTCCATTTGCCGCAAACTGAACCCCATTTTGAGAGAGCTTGACAGCCATGGTATCAAAGATAGCGCCTGTCATCTGGCTAGCCACAAAACGGTTCCAGATAAGGGTATAGAGCTTGAGCTGGTCTTTGTCCAAGTACTTAGCAATGCTTTCAGGTGTGTTAAAGACACTAGATGGACGAATGGCTTCGTGAGCATCCTGAGCACCTGAGGCATTCTTGACCTTGCTACCATGCTTGGAATACTTGCTACCAAAACGGTCGTTAATGTAGCTTGCCGCTTCATTCTGAGCTACTGGACTAATACGAGTCGAGTCTGTACGCATATAGGTAATCAAACCTTGCACGCCTGATCCGATATTGATCCCTTCGTAGAGCTGTTGGGCTACCATCATAGTCTTTCGAGTACGGAAATTAATTTTGTTAGCCGCATCCATCTGCATGGTTGAAGTCGTATAAGGTAGGGGCGCATTTCGTTTGCGTTCTTTCTTATCCACCTGATCTACTGTGAAATCTTTGCTAGTCAAATGGGACAAGACTTCTTTGACTTCTTCATTGGTGGTCAATTTCATTTTTTTGCCATTCATACCATAGAAAGAAGCCTGAAATTGTTTGGTTCCCTTCTTAAAGACACCATCAATTGTCCAGTATTCTTCCGGTTGGAAGGCATTGATTTCATTTTCACGGTCAATGATGAGCTTAAGGGCAACAGACTGCACGCGCCCTGCTGATAAGCCCTTCTTGACCTTTTTCCATAAAATTGGCGAAATCGAATACCCTACCAAGCGGTCTAAGACACGACGAGCTTGTTGGGCATCGACCAAGTCCATATCAATCTTGCGAGGTTCTTTAAAGGCATTTTTTACTGCGTCTTTGGTGATTTCATTAAAGACTACACGGTTGGCATCATTCTCATCCAAGTTGAGAATGTGAGCCAAATGCCAGGAAATCGCTTCTCCTTCACGGTCCGGGTCACTCGCCAGAAAGACTTTATTGGCCTTTTTTGCTTCTTTTTTCAGATCATTGATGAGAGGGCCTTTGCCTCGGATATTGATATACTGCGGTTCATAGTTATTTTCAATATCGACTGACATACTGGATTTCTTCAAATCACGGATATGCCCGACACTGGCTAAAACTTTGTAATTTCTGCCTAGATATTTCTCAATCGTTTTCGCTTTAGCAGGCGACTCCACGATGACTAGATTTTTTTTAACTGTTGATTTTTTCTTCTTTGTTGCCGTAGCCACACTATCACACCTTTTCAAAGTAATAAACTTTATAAAGTGTAAACCATTTTTCTATAGCTGTCAAGACCTAAGTCCTATATATAGAAGAAAAGTTTATCTGAGTGAACAAATTTCTCCTTAAAATTCAAACTCAGCCAGCACATCTTGACCACTGGAAATCAGCTTTGCTCCCTCTTGGATCAGGTGGTGACAGCCATCTGAATGGCCATCTAAAATGTTTCCTGGAATAGCAAAAACATCACGCCCTTCCTCCATAGCTCGCTCACAGGTGATGAGACTACCAGAACGCATCCTTGCCTCTGCTACAATCACACCACGGCACAGTCCTGCTATGATTCGATTACGAGCTGGAAAGTGAAATTTCAAGGGTTCCTCACCTGGTCCGTATTCGCTAAGTACCAAATGGTGATTGCCAATGTGTTCCTGCAAACGTTTATTAGCGCGGGGATAGAAAACATCCAATCCTGTTCCAATCACTGCAATTGTTCTTCCTCCATTCTGGAGTGCAGCCATATGGGCAGCCGTATCAATCCCTTTGGCTAAACCACTGACCACGATTAACTCGTTTTCCAAACCTTGAATGACTCTCTGAACCGACTTTGCTCCCTGACTAGAACATGAACGGCTCCCTACAACAGCAACCTTTGGAAATTTCAACAAGTCCAAATTTCCTTTATAAAATAAGAGTGCTGGAGCATCATAAATCTCACTCAAATCCCAAGGATAACAGTCATCAAGAATCGAGATTGATGGAAATTTTTGGAACTCTTTCTCCAACTGTGTATCATCTATCTGGAAATAGCGTTCCATAAAAACTGCAGGATTGCGACATCCTGAAAATTCTGCAATATCACCTAGCAAGAGCTCCTGATCTACAGTCTCGTCATATTCAAGAACAGTTAAAATTTGTTGATTGCTCAGCCCAGCTTTTCTCAATTTGTAAATCTCATAGTTTGTGATCTTCATATACAACTCCATTTCTTTTTCTACTCATCTATCTATTCGTAAAAAAAATAAAAAGAAGACCAAGGATCTTCTTTTTTTCATTTGTTCAGATTTAGTAGTTGACCAGCTACTTTCAACCATCGGTAAGATTGTTTTTAAAGTTTCCCCATCCCCTTCGAGTGAAACATAGCGGATTTTACCATCATTTGATCGGAAAACCCAGGTAATGAGGTATTTCCCTGACTTAGCAATTGCATTGACAACATAGGCTTCATAACCTCCAATGGTCGATTTGGAACCCCAGACCTTACTGAAATCAGAGCTTTGTTCTTTGGAAGTTAAAATACTAGATGAGACAGTCACAACATCCAGTTTAGCATATTCTTCTTCGCTGATATTGAACTGATCAGCCTTGAAGGTATTCAGCGTAACAATATTGATATCTGTTCCATCACTATACTGTATATCATTTCCACCTTCTACTTCATGGAATCGAACCCATGATTTGGGTACCTTGACAAATCCATATTCATTCGAACCGATGATTTGCGTCTCTTCCTTTTTCGCTTCAGAAACAGCAGAGCTAGAGCTGCTCGTTTCCTGACTGCTAGAAGAACTAACAACTGCAGACGAACTTCCTTCGGTTGCTGTTTGCGAATTATTGGAGCATGAAGCTAGAAAAACACTAGCAGTAACTACAGTACCTAAAATTAATAATTTTTTCATCCTACCACCTTTCCATCTGCATTATAAGAAAAATAAGAACTTCTGTCAAATTCTAACCTAATCGATTCTGTTAGTTTACGATTTAATAGCTCACATTTAAAGCAAAAACTCTTGAAAAATCTGGCTCTATAATATCTGTAGTGGGTAAAAACCACTATGGAAATTATGGAGCTT
>NZ_JAUMZR010000042.1:0-16772 GCF_030528045.1 Streptococcus sp. | reverse complement strand
ATACCTAGAAAACGAATTGCTTTAACAGATAGATTTGACATAGAATTTCCTTTCTCTTTGAGGTGATTAATAAATCACACATCCTATTTTACTATTATATGAAAAAATGCATAGAATAGCAATAAAACAATTTGCGTTCATCTAACACATTTGGTTTTCTATTCCCTCGTCACTTCATAGTACGGAAGCAAGCGCGCATAAGCCTCTTCTAGCTTCTCCAATATCGCTTCTACTGACTGATTTGCAATGAAGGAAACATCTGCCTTAACCAAAACTTTACGGACTTCCTGACTTCTCACCTTCTCTCGTAAAGTACGACGATTTTCTTCATTAGCCTCCACCTTATGACTTTCTCCATTTGAGTAGACTAGATAATAAATTCCTTCTACCACTGGAAGTTCTAAAACCTTGGCTTGCTTGTCTAAAGTCTGCTCACCTTTCTTGCGCTCGATGAAACTGACTTCCAAAGAAATCCCAAAGTCAGCAGGTGTTCCATACAAACGAAGAGCCATCATAGGTTCTGTCACTTGTCCGTCTCTCTGTAGATAGGCCCAGAAATGCGGTCGCAAGCGTTGCGCTTGGTTCATCCACTGACTAGTCTGTTGCAGTTGCCATTCTGGATGACTAGCTTGAAAGGTTTTGGCCAATTCTGTAAAAGACTTCCGAGCCTCTTGACCTTTTTGCCGCAAGTCCAGCATCTTTTCTCTTTCATCGCCAGCTTTATCAGGATTACGATACTGGACTCCTGCAAATGATAGGTATTCTCTAACTGCTTTCAGCATATCTGAATCTTTCCTTTCCTAGCAAAAAATCAGGATAAACCTGATTTTACTTATTCTGTATCTACAACGACATAGCGATTTGGCTCATCACCCTCAGAGTAACTAGTCACGCCATCCATGCGTGAAATAATGCGATGGATAATCTTGCGTTCGCTATTTGACATTGGATCAGTTTGTTGGCTACGTCCTTCTTCTAAAACGCGAGTCGCCAATTTTTGAGCGTAGGTTTGCAAGACTTCTGCACGGTGCTCAACATAATCATTGACATTGATCGTGATGTAGAAGGTTCTTGAATAGCGATTGTAAAGGTAATTTTGCGCTAACAACTGAAGAGCTTTCAAGACCTTTCCGTGGTAGCCGATAATACGACCTGGTTCATTAGTGTCAATTTGAAGATTAATGGTGCGGCGATTGTAGTCGCTCGAAATCGTCCCTTCAACATCCATATCATCTACAATGGTTTGAACGTAGCTAGCTACTTCAGTTGCCACTTGTTCGATGTCATAACTTGGTTCTACTTTCAAGCCTAAATCTTCCAAAGACTGGCTTGTTGCTTCCTGCGTTTCAGTTTCTTTTTCTGGAGCAGATTCCACTTCCTCTGCAGTATCCTCTGGTTCCAATTCATTTAAAATTGAAATATGGCCTGTTTCTTCCAAAATCGTGCTGGCGTGCTTTTCATTTTTCAGAATTTCAGCCTTGACCTCTTCAGAAACACCTTGACCTTCTTCTTCAATCTTCTTAATCGCTTCAACTACATGCCCCAAATCAACAGTTGCTTCACTTACTGTTTTCACGGGTTCATTTTTTTCATTAACTTCTTTTGGAACCCCTTTAATGGCCTGCTGGTTGGCTTTGATTACTGTCGTTTCACTAATGGCTTCGATATCAACTTGAGCTGGCTTCTTACCAAACAAGCCTAAGAATCCTTTTTTCTCTTTCGAAACGACCTTGATGTGGGCCTTCATTCTTGGAATGTCTAATTCTTTCAATCCTTTTTGGATTGCTTCTTCAACCGTTGAACCTGTAAATAATACCATTACCAGATTCCTCCTTATTTTTTCTTTTTCTGTGCTTTTTTCAAAGCTCTTCTCTTCTTGCCTTCTAAATCTTTTTCTGCTTGCGCCACCGCTTCTCTTTCAGCAATGATCTTGAAAGGATTGTTCAAGAAATAGGTTTGCAGAACTTGGTAAGCATTGGATACGGCCCAGTACAAGGCTACACCACTTGGGGCGGAGATGGCAAAAACAAAGATCAATACAGGCATACCATACATCATCCCTGTCGTAGCTCCACTTTTTTCAGACAAAGCTTTATTTGATAACCAGCTACTCAAGAAGGTAAAGACTGCCGCCAAAATTGGAAGGACAAAACTTGTATCTACTCCTCCCAAATTAATCCATAAAAAGTGACCTGTTTTCAAAAAGTCTACTCGACTCAAGGCTTGAAAGAGCGCCAAGAGAACCGGCATTTGTATTAAAATCGGCCAGAGAGAGGATGAATGTTTAATCCCTAACTCTTTATAAACCTTACGCATCTCCTGGTCTAGCTTGGTTCTACTTTCCATATCACGACCCGGGTATTGCTCTCGCAAAGCCTTGATGCGCGGTTGAGCCTCTTGCATTTTTCTAGAGGCAACCATCTGTGTCTGAAAGACCGGCAATAAAATCGTCCGGATCAAAATCGTGAAGAGAATAATCCCCACTCCGATACTAATGTCAAAGGACAAAAAGCGGATAATTTCAGCAAAAAAATAGACGAATTTGCTCCAAAAGTCTGTCGAATCTGCCGTTATATCGCTAGCTGTACCATTTGTTGCACAGGCCGTCATGGTAAACAAGGACAGACCCAACAAACTAGTCAACTGTAGTTTCTTTTTCACTCCCATTTCCTTCCTGGTATATCTTTGATAACTTTAATACGTGGAGTAGATTTTTCTCCATCTCTGCATATTCCAAGGTTTCCACCCCTTTTCGAGCAATCACAACAAAATCGACATGATCTACCAGACTCCCCTTTGCATTTTGTATGATATGTCGGATTCGTCTCTTAATTTGATTTCTGGTAACTGCATTCCCCAGTTTTTTACTAACGGACAGTCCTACTCGAAAATGGTTTTGCTGGTTTTCCAATTGGTAGACAACAAATTTTCGATTGGCAAAACTTGTTCCTTCCTTGAAAATTGCCTTAAAATCTTTCTCTCTTTTTACACGAAAGTTTTTCTTCAAAACTCAACTCCATCTATTAAATTACTACTATTATACCATATTTTTTGAAAAAGCCAATAACAGCAAGGTTTTAGACATTTTCTACATAAAAAAAGCTGGAAAATCTCTTTTCCAACTTCTTTTCACAATCAAATTTTATGTGTATTTACTTATTTTTTCAAGCGCTCAACATCGCGTGCAATCACCAATTCTTCATCTGTTGGAATAACCAAGACACGGATTTTCGCTGCATCAGTTGAGATGTCTCCCGTTACGCCAAAGACGTTCTTTTCTGGATCCACATCACAACCAAACCAAGAGATACCTGAAATGACATCCTCACGAACCAAAGCAGCATTTTCACCGATTCCTGCTGTGAAGATAATAGCATCTGCCCCATTTAGGACTGCAAGGTATTGACCGATATGTTTTTGGATACGATCGACGTACATTTCATAGGCTAAAGTCGCATCATGGTCTCCTGCTTCCATGGCAGCAACCACATCACGCATATCGCTTGACTGACCAGAAACTCCCATGAGCCCTGATTCACGATTGAGAATGCGACTAATATCTTCAGGGGTATTGAAATCCTCTGTATATTGCATGAGATAAGGGATGATAGCAGGGTCAATATCTCCTGTACGAGTTCCCATCATCACACCGCCAAGTGGTGTGAATCCCATAGAAGTATCCACAGACTTACCACCCTTAACAGCTGTGATAGAAGCCCCGTTACCAATATGGCAGGTAATCAATTTCAAATCTTCTAGAGGACGACCCAAAAGTTTCGCTGCTTCTCCTGCGACAAACTGGTGGCTTGTCCCGTGGGCACCATATTTACGAACCTTGTTGTCTGTGTAGTATTTAGTTGGTAGAGGGTAGCGATAAGCCTTCTCTGGCATGCTTGTGTGGAATGAGGTATCAAATACGACAACACTGGTAATATCTGGAAGCAATTCCTTAAATGCGCGAATTCCAGCTGCGTTAGCTGGATTGTGAAGAGGAGCCAATAGTCCCAATTCCTCAACTTTTTCTAACACATCTCCCTCAACAACTGTTGATTCCTTGAAATATTCACCACCTGCAACGACGCGGTGGCCGACACCTGTAATCTCATCGTACCCTTTGATGATGTCAAAACGAATCAAGTCATCCAATAAAATTTTAACGGCTTGTGTATGGTCTTCAATATCAAGAATTTGTTGCTCCGAACGACCGTCAAATTTTACTGTTGAAATTGAATCTTTCAATCCAATACGTTCAATCAAGCCTTTAGCCAAAACTTTTTCCTCAGGCATTTGATAAAGTTGCCATTTCAAGCTTGAGCTTCCTGCATTGATTGCAATTGTTTTTGTCATAAGATGATACCTCTTTTTAAGCGTTTTCATCTATTATAACAAAATCTCTTTTATATTTCAGTACCTTTGCTCCAATTTTGAAAATTTTCTTTAAAGGTCAACAAAACTGACGGATCTTGCAAGCTAGTAAGAGGGTAGACAAAGGGTTCTATTTCCTTGTCTCTTTTCTTCTGTAAGACAAAAATACTTTTAGCTTGGCTTGCAGTTGAGAAAATATCCTCTGGCAGAGCGATGATAGCAGCCAGACTCACTTCGTCTTTGAGCCACCCTTTTAATAAGTCACTTTGAGGACTGGTCAATAAATCACTCGGAGCTAGAAAAATAGCATAGCCATCTGACTTAAGGTACTTGAGACCTTGCTCCATCAGCAAATGATGGGCATAGGTATGCTCTTGACTAGAAGCCACTTGATAGCGTGAAGCGATGGCATCATCTGGGTAATAGCCAACAGGTAAGTCGCTGATGACCACGTCGCTTTCTTTAAGCATTTGCGGACGAACGGCATCTCCTTGGACAAAACCAGCCTGCAAACCAATCACATCTGCCATACTGGCTGCCAAATCAATCAGCAAGTCATCCACTTCGATTCCCAAGTAATCTACTTTTTTAGCAAGAGAAGTCAAGAAAGTAGCCCCCAAAATCCCCATACCAGAACCTATTTCGAGGATGCTAATTTCCTCTTGTTCAAACAACTCTTCTACAACAAGTACCAAGAGGAGGGCAATGGCATCTGGTGTAAACTGGTGATTGGCCTGTAAAGGTTCCGTTTGTCCTGCCTTCATCAAGAGAAACTGGTAGGTCTTGAGCCACTCTTCCTTGCGAAGCGCTAAGCGTTTAAGGGCTTGATTGTTCTCCTTGACCTGCTCTAGTTCGGTCTCGCCATCCAAATAGATGCTGTTTTGCTCTACCAAGGCGTCATAAAAGTTGGTCGCCAAATCACTTTGAATGACTTGGACATTCTCTAGTAAATACGTATAAGCTTGTTCTATTTTTTCAAAATCCATATTCCTATCTTATCAAATTTCCCTCCTTTTTTCCATCTGAAGAGAAAAAATCACTGCTTTAGTCAGCGAGTGATTTTTGGGCTACTGTTAAAAAGAGTTCTGAATAATTTCCTTGAAACAATTCTTCGGCGCTATAGAGAATCTGACTATGCACAGATGAAAAAACCTGCTGAATTAACTTATTTTCCAGTTCAGCTAGATCAAAACCATGATGGTTGGTATCTGTCTTGACAAAATCGGCGATGAGAACTTGTCCATTCTCCCTAAGGTGATGGTAAAACATGGCAAGAGTTGAATCTAGATCAGGCATATGATGAAGAACCCGACTGACAACAATCAGGTCAAATTGCTGTTCCAAGGGATTTGCCAGTAAATCCTGCTCCAAAAACTGGATATTCTTGATGTCTTGTTGCTCTGCTTTCAAACGGGCTTGCTCCAGCATTTTCTCCGAGATGTCTACAAGGGTAACCGACTTGGCCTGCTTGGCTAGGGGCAAGGCTAATAGACCCGTCCCACCACCGAAATCCAATATTTCCTTGTCTGATAGAAGAGCAATCTGTTTTTCAACTACTTGACAAACCAAGTTTGCAAGAGAGATGTTTTGGGGCGAATCAAAAGTTTCTGCTTTGTGATTAAAATCATGTTTCATGCTTTTAGTTTAGCACAAAGTAGTTGAATTGACTAGGAATTATCTTTCTTTTCAGGCTTTCCTTCTGATTTTTTCTTCCCTGCTTGATTGCTTGAATCAGTCGCTACCTCTTCCTTTTTAGCTGTTTTCTTTTCTTGGGTTTTCAGCGGAGGAAAGAGAAATTCATAGTTGCCCTTATTCATACGAACACTTGTTGCAAAACCTGTTTTCGTATTTTGATACTTGACTTTTCCTAAGTTGAAGACTCGTTCCCCACTTTCTTGCTCAGCCTTATCTTTACTTCGCTTGGCCATGGCAAAAGCTGCCAACTTTTCTTTGTTTAGGGCAAAGTCTTTGTGATAGGCTACTTGCCGATTCAAATAAAACTGCAACAACAGACTAAAGATAGCTGCCATGGTGACTGCATATAAAAGAACGCCTGCCTTAACTTTTTGCTTTTTCCACACGATAGATGAACTCCCTTTCTAAGCCTTTTTGAAATTGGAAACGAAAGCGAACCAATTGATTTTCCTCTGTAATTTGAGCTGATTTGAGTCCATAAACCATAGGTTGGTAGCCCCGTCCGCTGGTATCGGTCTTCCGAAAATCATCCGATTTAGACTTCCCTATAGAGATATCCTTGCCATCCTGTTTCATGTAGAGGCGATTGCCTTCTACCTTTTCAAACTGCGAACGCTCTAACTCTGCCTCCAGCTGATCCACAAACAAGAGCCACTCCTTTTGCTCGCTTTGCTGCTGGTAACGAACTTCTGAAATGAGGAGCTGACTCATAGCTTGAAAAAGGAGCAAGCCTCCGCTAATGACGATAAGGGCAATCAGAGATTCTAAAAGAGTGAACGCTCTTACCTTACTGCTCTTTAAGGTCGAGTAACTTCTCTGAACCATGATAAACCTCCACTCCTTTTTCACTAGAAAACACCTGAATCTCCACTCCGTTTATGTTTACCTGATTTTGCCCCGTTTGCAGAGCCATCTTAGCCGCACGTAAGACTTCCTCTTTTTGCCAGATTTCTGCCTCTTCTTGTCTATTTTTCTGAATTTGTCCCAAAAGAAGGGTCGCAATGCTGGCAAAAACGGCTAGAGCAACTACCGCTTCTAGTAAAATCACTGCCTTAATTTTTTGTTTCCTTAATGCGTTTAATTTTTCCATTTCCTAGATATAATTGATAGCGAATCGCTCCTTTGCTAGTCTGAAATTCAACCTTAGCCAGGGACGAATTGCCCCCAGCTCGATCAAATATAATGCTTTGCCCTGAGGGTGCCTGAATTTCTTTAGGAACGGTCAACTTTTGACTGCCATTGCTGATCGTCTGCCCATCTAAGTTCAGACTGGTCTTTTGCTGACTAGCAACACTGCGTTTTTGCGTTTCCCGATAGAGTTCTTCAAACTCCATAAAGAAAACCTGCTCCTCTACCGCCGCAAAACTGGATTGAACAGAACCAGACAAGCCCAAGGCAAGGATACTCACAAGTCCCAAAACTAAGAGACTTTCCAGCATAGTAAAGGCCTTAATCTGCAACAGTTTGACTTGTTTTTTGTTTTGCATGGTAGTCTTTATAAGCTTTAGCTTGCTCAGCTGTGATACGACCGTCCGCTTGTAATTTGCTAAGGCTAGCATCTTCATTCTTGTCCAGACTATAGAGCTCTGCCTGACTTTCTACGACCTTGACAACAGCAGCTTTTCCTTTGTCATCTACGGCATCCTTTTGCTTGGTCAAATTAGGAACAAAGAGCAAGAGAAGAACGCTGATGATAAGCAAAACCACTAACATTTCTACCAAAGTGAAAGCTTTAACCTTGGACTTTTTTAAATTTGTCATGAGTTTTTTCATTTTAAAAATTTACCTCCATATTTTGATACATGGGCATAAGCATTGCCGCATAAAGTAAAACGATAATCAGGGCCACAAAGATAAAAACCAGTGGCTGCACCAGATTCATGGTACGATTAACTCGGGTAAAAAAGGCTTCCCAAGTTTTTTCAGCATAGATTTCCAACTCACTCCCAAGCTTGGACTTGACTTCCCCATACTCTATGATGAGACTCAACTCCTTCTTAAAGAAAGGATAGGTCGCTATGGTTTGAGAAAATTCCCGACCATTTTGCAGGGCTTGAGCCAGTTCTTGACCGATTTCTTTAAAGAGCTGAGAACCCTGTTCCTGCATGACCTGAAAAATCTGCGTCAGCTCCATTCCCTGTGAAATCATATTGCCCCATTCACGCGCATAATAGGCTGTCAGATAGGTCTGGACAAAGATTCCTATAAAGGGAACCCGTGCCAACATCGAGAAAACCCGCATCTTGGAACTTCTTTTGTAGAAAGTGAGGGCTAAAAGTAAAGATAGAGAGCAAATCAGCACTAGTCCCAGAAATATTTGTGGCAGATTGCCGATGATTTGAGTGGCAATATTGCTACTGTCCAGTTGGGGAAGTAGATAGTTTCTCAACCCCAGCATGATTAGCAGGAGAAATCCCAGCAAAATCAGGGGATAGGTCGCCACTTCGATTAACTTCTTCTTGACCTTGGACAAATTATCCAGATATTCTTCTATCTTTCCCAAACTCAGGTGGAGATTTCCATGCACTTCAGCTAGAGATAATTGGGTCACTATAGCACTTGAAAAGCCCAAGCTGTCCATCATCTCTGAGAAAGATTTCCCCTGAGACAATCCTTGGTGCATCTGGGCCACATAGTCCTTTTCCAGCAAAGCACTTCTGCCCAAGAAAGAAATAATTTCCACCAAATGAAAGCCACTGGAGAAGAGGTTGTTAAACAAGGTAATGATTTTCTTCTGCTTAGCTGTAGCTAATTTTTTCCGTTTCAGCCTGAAGACTTGTAATATGTCCATCTTTAAGAAGCTGATCAATCTGCTCATTCCAGCTAGTTGGCTGGTGTTCTTGATAGTCTTTGTTTGCAAAGTCAACGATTCCTCCTCCACCGATTAATCTCTGGTAGCAGACGCCTTGCAGAACAACTGCTAGTTCCTCCTCCGTCACACCCAACTCCAGAAGGCGTTCATAAACTCCTCGGATACTCTTGGCATGAATTGTTGAAAAGACTGTCGCACCTGTCAAACTAGCTCTGACCACTGCACGCGCCGTCTCGCTGTCACGAATTTCACCGATAATCAAGAGGTCAGGACGATGCCGAAGAGACAGTTTGATCAGATTTTCATAGGTCAATCCAATCGCCTCATTCAACTGCAACTGGAGCATGTCGTCCTGCTTAATTTCGACAGGATCTTCAATGGACATAACCTGCTGTCCCTTAAACAGAGACTTGGCTAATTCGTGCATCAAGGTCGTTTTGCCACTTCCAACTGGACCCGCAAAAAGGTAGAGACCCCGTTGCCTGTACTGCTCACCCAGTTCGTTCATATCCTGAAACCAGAAATGCAGGTCCTGCTCCTCATCGTGCAACAAACGAATGACCAAACTCTCATGTCCCCGATAATCTCCCACGGTAGACAAACGCAGAGAAGACACCTTCTCCCCATGCTGATAGTCGCAAGAGCCCAGCTGACTACGTCTCTTCTCTCCTACGTTCATACCCGCCACAAACTTAAAATGACTAATCACAGCAGCTAAAACATCAAACTCATAGGAGTCAACGAGACACCGCTCGTCTCCAACCCGCATGTGAAGCTCGTAGGACTTTTCCTTGGGAATGAAATAGATATCCTGAGCCTTCTTTTCTTTCGCAGTAGCAATAATTTTCTGTGCAATTTCTTGTACCATATCGCCCTCCTTATCTAACTATTCGCAAAAAATTGAAAAAAATAAAAAGCAACTTAAAAAGTTACTTTTTATCTCCATTTCATACGGCAAGAACGGTGTTTTTCTTGGCCTGTTTATTTTTCGTAGCCTGGACGTAGCTTTTCATCGGGGATGACTTGCTCATCCTGTAAAAGTGCCAAAGAATGGTACTGCTGCAAATACTCATCACACTCATCACACCAGCGTTTATCAGCAGGATCCCAAAAGATAGTCATCAAATCACTCCGACTCTCATAAAGAGGGTTCTTCTTTTCCAGCTCAAACCAGCATGATTTATAATATTTTAGAGCATCATAATACCTGTCAAAAGATTGACTCATGATGACATCTTCTTCCCAACCTTCTATGAACCACCACGGTTCAAAATCCCCATACATTTCTATAACACGATACATTCTTACTACTTCCTTTGTATCGTATATTATATCTAATTTTTTATTACAAGAAAAGAATTTTGCTTGCCTTTCCCTTTAGGAAGACTTCTTTAAATACCTTTTCAGCCTATCATAAAAATAGGAGTCCTTTATTGACCCCTATTTTTATCTTCTTAGGCTTGATAACGTTTCACACCATCTAGGTAGGTTGCTACCAATTCCAAATCTTTATCTAGTACGATAAAGTCAGCGTCGTAGCCTTCACGGATTTGACCACAGACATCATCGATGTGAACAGATTTTGCTGGGTTGAGGCTGGCCATCATGACTGCTTCATGCGGGTTCGCAATGCCCCATTCGACCACATTCTTCAAACCATCTTTGAGTTTGAGGATAGAACCTGCCAAATTGCCTGTAGATTTGAGGCGAGCAGTTCCATTAGCAACAACTACTGGGAATTCTCCCAACATGTAGTCGCCGTCTTCCAAGCCACCAGCTGTCATACAGTCTGTGATAAGAGCGATATTTTCAGTTCCTTTTTGTTTGAGCAAAATATCACAAGCCTTTGGATCCACATGGTGACCGTCACAAATCAATTCTGCGTAAGTATGTGGCAACTCATACATGGCTCCCACCATACCGAGCTCACGGTGAGTCAACCCACGCATTCCATTGTAGGCATGTACCCAAACACTCGCTCCAGCATCGACTGCTTTTTTAGCTTCATCAAAAGTCGCATTGGAGTGTCCAAGAGCAACAGTCACTCCCTCACCCGTAATTGTACGAACAAAGTCTTCTACACCTTCACGCTCTGGCGCAAGGGCAATTTTATTGAGCAGGCCATTAGCTGCTTTTTGCCAAGCACGAAACTCATCCATACGGGGGTCTTTCATATAGGCAGGGTTTTGGGCTCCTTTGTATTTCTCTGTAAAATAAGGGCCTTCAAAATAGATTCCACGAATCTTGGCTCCACTTGCTTCCTGGTAACGAGCGCCGATATTTTCAGTTACCGCAAGCAACTGCTCGTAAGAGGAAGTCAACGTCGTTGGCAAGAAGCTGGTAACACCCGTGCTAAGCAAGCCTTCACTCATGGTATGAAGGGTTCCTTCGATGTTATTGTCCATGACATCGACACCACCAAATCCATGAATATGGGTATCCACAAGTCCTGGGGCAATGCTATAACCGGTATAGTCAATCACCTCAGCTCCTTCAGGAATCTGTTCTACATGTTTACCAAACTTGCCATCCACAAGTTCCAAGTAACCGCCACGACGAACTCCGTGTGGGTAGAAAAACTGATCCGCTTTAATATAATTAGGCATAATGATAACCTCCTTGATAGATTGATTCTAGAATTTATTATGTCAATTACATTATAAACCTTTCTTTTTCATTTGTAAATGGTATAGACCTATTTTTCGTGGATATTTTAAAAGAGCTGGATTTCTCCAACTCTTTAATTTTATTTTGATTTTACAGGCAGTTCTTGAGCAGCCTTAACAGCAGCTGCAATCGTTTCTGCGTAAAGTTTAGCACCTTCTTCAATCATGTTGCTATCATTTCCAAAGTGGACTTGGTCGGTTCCAGCCCAGATTTCAGGGTGTTCCTTAGCGACCTTATTCCAGTCAGCGATGCTCACGTAAGGATTCTTTTCAGCTAATTCTCGTGCATAAGCCGCATACTGCTCCACTGATGTGTAAGTGTCCTTACTCTTATCTCCCTCATAAGGTGTCACCAGTATCAGATGGTGTCCTTTCGGTAGGTTGTTCACGATGCTGTCCAAATCACTCTTATATCCTTCAGGATTGTTGACTCCCGTTGCAATGACGACTGTTTTTAGCAGCGCCTTGTTCTGACTGTTATTGAGCATGATGTCATTGGCTTGCTTGGTCGTTCGACTAACCTGGGCATTGATATTCGCTTCAGGAAGTGCCTCTTGTAAAGCTGTATTGGCACGCAAGGCTACCGAATCACCTATTAGGCTTGTTCCCTCAGAAATTCCTAGACGACTCAATTCGGCTTGTTCAGCAAGAGTCTTTGTTTGTCCTATATTGGTTTGCGCTTGTTTAAAACCATTGACCATCAAGTCTGTTTCAAAGGCTCCAACTTGAGGAGCCACAGCTATGATAATCAAGCTAATCAAGGTAAGAATGCCAGCAGCACCAGCACTAATTGGTTTAATATGAGGCAATCGACTAATCTTCCGTATTAAAGGATTGGATTTACCGGCAATCAACGGCTCAATAATATAGAAGGATAGGATAGCAAAGAAATAAGAAAAGATGATTGTCAGAATAACAGCAGGCAGCTTACTCATCAGCTGAGAAAAGATAATATAAAAAGGCCAGTGGAAGAGATAAACCGCGTAGCTGGTATCCGCTAAAAATGTAATGATCCGAGGTTCTTGTATCTCAGGCGTTTTCTCATGCAAGACACGCGCAGCAAAAATCATGGTCACTGCCGCTAAACTTGCTAGCAAGAAGCCAAATAAGTAAGCAAATAGGTAGGTGAACTTGACAAAGAAAGTCAAGAGTACTAACACCAAAAGCCCCGCAGCAAACACCAGTAGATTTTGACGAAGGTCCCACATCCGGTCAAACTGCTTGACTAAATCGCTCGTCTGACGAACCCCCACAACTGTCGCCAAAATGCTTCCTAAAAAGAAAGGATAGACATGGGTCAGACTTGAAAAGTAGACAGATGAATAGGAACTCGCCATTAGACTACCAATAAACATGGAGAAAAAGCTAATGATAAAAGCTCCAGCAGAAAGAAGAAAGACCATTCCTCTCAATTGACTACTAGATTTTGAACGTTTCGATAAGAACCAAACCGCTAAGCTCCAAAGGATATAGTAGTGAACCTCAACAGCTAGACTCCAGTTGTGAACAAAGAGATGCGGAATGAACTGGGATTCATAACTTCCCCCTGTTAACATTTCGTAGAAGTTGGTCATAAAACCGAGAACTCCAGCTATCTGGCCACCAATTCCAGCAACATAGTCTTGACGAACCAAGAAAGTAAAAGGCATGGTCACCAAAACCATCAGCACCACAGGTGGCACGATGCGGTAAAACCGTCTCTTAAAAAAGCCCAGTAAATCAATCTGGCGTGCCTTCCCAAATTCTTCTAAAAGGAGGGAGGTGATCAAAAATCCTGAAAAAGTGAAAAAGACATCTACCCCAAAGAATCCTCCAGGAAAGATTGTTTGAAAGAAGTGGTACAAAAGCACCAAAAGTAAACCTGTAATCCTAATCAAGGAAAACCATTTAATACGCATACGAGTCTATTCTCCATTAAATTAGGAAGCAAAACACCACCTAATTTCCATTCCATTATACTCCCTATTCTATCAAAAAAATAGGAAAAATCCTAAGAGAAAACTTAGGATTTTGGCATTCTATTTTTACACTTTAGAAATTGCGCCCTGACTTGTTGTAGCCATATTTTTCTACAAAATACTCACGAAATTCCAAGAGATTGTCATCCATGATGGCTTGACGCACTTGCTTCATCAGATTGAGTAAGAAGTAGAGATTGTGGTAGCTAGTCAAGCGGATACCGAAGGTTTCATCAGCCTTGAGCAAATGACGAAGGTAGGCGCGTGTGTAGTTCTTACATGTGTAGCAATCACACTCATGATCCAGTGGCGTAAAGTCTTCAGCGAATTGGGCATTTTTGACAACCAAACGACCTTGACTGGTCATACAAGTTCCGTTACGAGCGATACGAGTCGGTAAGACACAGTCAAACATATCCACACCACGAATGACCCCATCGATCAAGCTGTCTGGCGCTCCGACACCCATCAAATAGCGAGGTTTGTTTTCAGGTAGCAGTTGAGTTGTGAAGTCCAAGACTGCATTCATTTCTTCGTGCGTTTCTCCCACTGCCAAACCACCGATAGAGTAGCCTGGGAAATCCATGCTGACAAGGTCATGAGCTGACTGACGGCGAAGATCTTCAAAGCCTGCTCCCTGTACAATTCCAAACAAACCTTGGTCATGCGGACGACGATGAGCCTTCAAACCACGCTCAGCCCAACGACTGGTACGCTCGATGGATTTCTTAACGTAATCATAGGGTTGGTAAAACTGAGGACATTCGTCAAAGGACATCATGATGTCTGAACCCAGATTATTCTGAATAGAGATGGCTTTTTCTGGGGATAGGAACATCTTGGAGCCATTGAGATGGTTTTTAAAGGTTACGCCTTCTTCGGTGATATTACGGCTATCTGCTAGGGAATAAACCTGGAAACCACCACTATCCGTCAAGATTGGTTGGTCCCAGTTCATAAATTTGTGGAGACCACCTGCGCGTGCGATGAGTTCATCTCCAGGACGAAGCCAGAGATGATAGGTATTGGACAGGATAATTCCTGATCCCATCTCCTTCAACTCCTCTGGCGACTGGGTCTTAACAGTAGCTTGAGTCCCAACTGGCATAAACATAGGCGTTGGAAATGTGCCATGAGGAGTGATGATTTCTCCAAGACGAGCTCCCGTGTGTTTTTCTTTCTTAATCAAACGGTATTTGATTGGTGAATCTGACATTTTCTACCTCCGAAGCTGGGAAAGACAGTCCCAGTTCATACTTTATGCCCAAAGGCATACTGTATGATTTTATCAAAAAAACCAGGAACTGTCACGAACTATGGTATAATGAGAGAATGAAATACCCAAAAATTGATTTAAAAACCATTCGTCTGCAGACGAGGCAATTTCAGGCTGAAAATCCCCGCCTCTTTCTCGTCTATCTCTTACCTAGTATACTGGTCATCTTATCAGGCTTTCTCAACCCCTTGGCTCGTCTCCAAGAAAGTGTTTTAGAGCAATCCTTTTTGGGCATGCTGGCACAAGTGCTCCAAGCCTATCTCTTCCCGTTAGTGGTTTCTTTTGTGAGCACGATTTTTCTAGCAGGTGCTGCCTTTGCGACACTCCGACTCCTCAAGGATCCTGATACAGAACTCTCAGTAAAATCAAGCCTGGCCCTCTTTGCTGCAGAGCGCTTCTCGCAAACCTTCCTCACTCTGCTCCTCAAACGTTTCTACCTCTTTTTATGGAGCATTCCAAACTTAGTAGGCGTTTATTTTCTCTTTTATAGCAATCTCTTAGCTCGGAGATTTGTCGCCCTACATCCTGAATTTCCAAAATTAGACCTCTCATCCGTTGAAACAGAGCAGTTCCTTATGACCTTTGGCCTCTACTTTTTCGCGAGTCTCATCTCGATGATTGTAGGGAACATCCTATATATTCCGCAACATTATGCCTACTCGCAGGTAGAATTCCTCCTCTGCGATACTCTAGATTTAGGACAGGCTAAACCCCGTCAAATCCTGAAAACTAGCCGTTTCTTGATGAAAGGTTACAAATTCCAGCGCTTTGTCCTCGACCTACAACTACTCCCTTGGTACTTCCTCAACTGGATCACCTTTGGAATTGCTAGCTTTTCACTCCTTCCCTATATCCAAAACAATCACATCTTCTTTTACAGAGCCCTACTAGCCCGTAAACGTCGAAATGGATAAGAGTCTACAAAAACCAGCGTCGTTCAGGACGCTGGTTTTCTTATTTCAAAAGTAACATACTCAGCAGAGTCAAAATAGCAGGCCCACCTTGCTTCAGAATAATCTTCTTGTCTGCTGTCAGAGAACCGTAGGTCGCTGCACCAAGCACAAATAAAACAAAGATGGTCACAATTTCCAAGTTTTGCGAAAAATAAATCCCGTACAAAAGAAAGGCCCCTATCAAAGCATTATAAATTCCTTGATTTTTAAATAATGAACTCACTGAAGGACGAGCCAGTTCTTCCTTATCCACATTAAATACTCGACTAGTAGTATCTGATTGCGTAGCCACACTTTCCAAATAAAAAATGTAAAAATGCTCCAAGGCAACGATAGTTGCTAAAATAATTGTAAAAACAGACATATTCTTCTCCTTAAATTTCTATCTCTTCTAAGCCAGATACCAACTTTTCTAACAAGCGACTTAACTCTTCTCGCTCTCCTTTTGTAAGCACACTCTCCATCTGATTTTTTACGTTTATATGTTGTTGAGGAGAGTTGGTTACTAGTTGTTCTCTCGCAAAGTCTGTGACTTCCACCAAAACCTCCCTCTGGTTTTCAGGATTCCGGCGTCGATTAACCAAACCTCCCTTTTCCAAAATTTTAAAGTGCCGTGTCAAGGCAGCCTGATCAATCTTCAAACGCTCCTGAACCGCTATTTGATTACACGGAGACTGATCGATTAAGAAACTTAAGATTTGATAACGAGTCAGACTAATTCCCAATTGGCGTTCAAATAGTTGTGTCATAGACTGATCTGCTAATCGTAGTTGATACAGTAAATCATGGATTGCTACCATAAATCTTTCTCCTTTAAAGTTGATTTATCAACGATTGACTTATCAAGTATAATGTAATCCAAAAAATAAATCAAGTAATATGCTTACATTCTCTTGAAATATTGCTCACTTCCTCATATTTATCCCTTTTATCCTGAAGAAATGACACACAAAAAAGAAGCGGGAACTTAATCAGTTCCCAACTTCCATTTTAATGAGGCTCTATAATATCTGTAGTGGGTAAAAACCACTATGGAAATTATGGAGC
>NZ_JAUMZR010000041.1:0-17390 GCF_030528045.1 Streptococcus sp. | reverse complement strand
CTTCGTCTCCTCTCGCGCTTAGTTATAGGTCACCCACTACAGTTGACATAGAGCCTATCTTTCAACCCCAAAAGAAAGAGCACATGCAAGATACATGTACTCTGGAATGCTTAGATAAATGCCTAAAAGCGGTCTATCCTAGCTCTGTCCTTTTACCTGAGAGTTTGAGCAGTTGCCTGCCTTGCCCCTTCGGTGCCTTTACGGTCTCTCCAGAGTTCCGTCCATTTACAGTCATGGAAAACAAACCTTTCTCCACTTCTATTAAACTTCATTCGGTGTTGGTATTTTATTTTTTATTATTCTACAAGAAAAGTTAGCCTTTGTCAATATATTCTATGAAAATTTTTGACCTTTCATTTCTTTTTTCAGAAAGGTTGACTCCTTCTTCTCTCTATCCTTTAAAGGTCACAATGGTGGCGCCACTGCCTCCAGCATTCTGTGGAGCATAGCCAAAACTCTTGACATGCTTGTTTCTTTGCAGGTATTTGGTGACGCCCTCACGGATGACTCCCGTACCGATACCGTGGATGATGTCGACTTGCGCCATGTTATTGAGCAGGGCTTGGTCGATAAAGTCGTCTAACTCATTCATAGCCTCTTCGTACCGTTTGCCTCGGAGATCCAGTCTGGCTTGCGGACCACGACCAGAAGCACGTTTGACGACATTGACTTGTTTTTTCTTGACTGGGGCTTCTTGCTGAGCCTGAACAAGGTCAAATTCTTTCTCTTCCAAGGCCATCTTGATCAAACCGACTTGGGCTTCCCAACGGCCGTCCTTAAGCTGATTGGTCAAGGTACCACGCTGACCATAACTGAGAACAATGATATCATCCCCAACCTTTGGAGTTCGTTTTTTCTTGGCCTTTTGAAGGACCTTGTTTTTAGACAAGTCGACTTTTTCAGGAGCCAGTTTTTTCAGCTCAGCCTTGGCTTCAATGATTTCGTGGGGTTTGAGTTGAGACTTGCTATGAAGATTCTTGAGAATCTGGTCACTCTCACTTAGAGCAAGTTCCACAATCTCGGCAGCCTGTTCACGCGCCTTGTTGAGCTCGGTTTCTTTTTCACGATTGAGTTCGTTGTAGAGCTTTTTAAGAGCTCGGTTCATCTTAAGGTTTTCTTGTTCGACTTCACGGATATTGTCCAAGCGTTTACGGCTTTCAAGCGTTTGCTCTTCTAATTGTTCAATGATGCGATTGACATCATTATCTTGGTTGACCTGCTGACTGGCATCTCCTACGATGACATCTGACAGTCCTAGGCGTTTGGCAATTTCAAAGGCATTGCTTCGGCCAGGAACTCCCTGCATAAAGCGATAGGTCGGACGCAGACTAGCTGTATCAAACTCCATACTGGCATTTTGCACAAAGGCTGTTTCGATACCGTAGGCCTTGAGCTCTGGATAGTGGGTCGTCGCCATGGTCTTGACCTGACGCAGACGAAGATCCTCCAGAATAGCCATAGCAAGCGCTGCTCCTTCCTGTGGATCGGTACCAGCCCCGAGCTCATCTAGCAATAAGAGCGAGTGCTGATTGACCTTGCCAAGAATATCTACGATATTGGTCATGTGGCTGGAGAAGGTAGACAAACTCTGCTCAATAGACTGTTCATCGCCAATATCCGCGAAGATTTCCTCGAAAATACCGACACGGCTCCCCTTGTCAGCTAGAATGGGCAAGCCTGACTGGGTCATGAGTTGAGTCAAGCCCAGGGTTTTGAGCATGATGGTCTTCCCACCCGTATTGGGACCTGTAATGACAATGGCCGTTAATTCCTTACCAAAGTGTACATCGTTTGCGACAGCATTTTTGACCAAAGGATGGCGAACATGAAGGAGTTGAATCTCTTGGTTCTCTGAAAGCTGAGGAACAACTGCTTGTCTTTCTTGGATGAAACGCACCTTGGCACGAATCAAGTCTAAATGGCCGATAATCCAAGCGTCATTAGCAATCTCAGCAACATGAGGACGAACCCGTTCTGATAGCTCCTGTAGGATGCGAATCATCTCATAGCGTTCGTCTGCTCGTAGACTAGCGATTTCTTCGCTCAGCTCGACGACCTCACGTGGCTCGATGTAGACCGTATTACCACTGGCAGAGATGTCATGAACAACACCCGCAATCTTATTGCGATAATTGTTCTTGACTGGTAAGACTTGACGGCCATTTCTGCTAGCGATTATGCCTTCCGTCAACATCTGCGCTTTTTGCTTGAGTAAGTCTTGCAAGACATCTCGAACTTGACTCTCGCTATCATGGATTTTCCGACGGATGCGTGCTAGCTCTTCACTGGCGAAATTTTCGATAAATCCTGCATCATTTAGGGCTTGGAGACTTCCTTGCAAGTGTGGGAAATCATGTAGTTTTTCAAACCATCTCGCCAACTGCTCCAAGCGTACGTTTTCGAGATTGGTATAAAAACCTTGCAACTCCCTGCTAGCAAGCAAGACTCGTTTGAGGAGCAGGAACTCCTCAATATTGAGGTCCGCCCCCATATCCAGACGCTTGCAGACAGCTGAAATCTCACGTGTCGCTAGGATGGTAAAGTGAGGTTGCTCCACAAATAGAGCTTGCATTTCCTCCATCTCTGTAAAGGCTTGCTTGATCTTATCCACCTTGGCAGTTGGGGCCAAGCCTTTTAGCTCCTCTAAGCCTTGTTCTGTCAGGAGATGAGGTTCAAACAAGGCCTTGATTTTATTAAATTCTAATGTTTCTAATATTTTTGTATTCATATTCTTTCCTTGTATGCTTGTTTACAAGATTGTAGTGCCTAGAGGTTTTTGGACTTTACCTGACCCTAGTCGTCCAATCTGTAAACAAAGGGCTAGGAAAAATCCCGCCCTTTTTATCCGATTAAATTTGTCACCCAAAGTTGTTTGATAAGGTTTGTCGTAAAAGGGACACTTTGGATGATGTGTTTGGCTACTGTACTTTTTTCGAGTGAATTTTGAATGACTGCCAGAGGCACCGTTGCAAGGATGGTCAGAGCCATTTGCAAGACAAATAAGGTTACCAATAGAGACAAAAGGCCTGATCCGATACGCAACCATTTGACATCGAGCTTTTTAGTTGGAATCAAGTGCAGGAACAAACCGATAAAACGTCCGATACTATAACAAATCCCAAAAACTAGAAGATAGGCTATACCCGCATAAAAGACCTTGTCTAGATGAAAAAGCTGGTCTGAAGGGAAGAAAAAGATTCCCTGTCCTTCCTGAGGATTGGCATAAGGGACAAGCAAGTGGAAGTGGTCGCCCAGTGATTTATAAAACTGTCCCGCAACAAAGGCTGAAATCACTGCCACGAGGAAATAATAAACTTGCAGGACCAAACCTCTACGGTAGCCGATGTAAAAGCCCCAAGCCAGAACCAATAAGAGTAGGATTGAAATCATAGGGAGTCCTCAATCTTGCTCTGTTCTTGTTTGACTGCAATCAACTTGTGGCGGAGCTCTAACAACTCTTGCTCCTTGTCATCAAATTCAATCTCACGGTTGAGTTGTGTAGATAGACAATTGACCGCCAAAAGAAGCGCAATGGTTTCATCATCCGCCCCAGGCATTTGTTCTTTAATTGCTTGGTATTTTTCAGTCGCAACCTTGGCAATTTCCTCCATAAAGAGGTTGTCATACTCGGTTGTTAAGGTTAATGTCTTTTTCCCGAATGTAAACTTATATCGATTTAGATTTGCCATAAAATTCACCTCACGATATTATACCAAATTTCGCTAACTTTGTCAGTTTTTACCAATTCTCCTGCTTTTGTGGTACAATAGAGACTATGGCAAGTATCACACTCACACCAAGTGAACAGGAAATTCAGAGCTTTTTAAGTCAGTATCAGAAGGCTCTCAGTCCTAGTAAAAATCCTTATATTCGCTATTTTTTGAGACTGCCTCAGGCAACAGTTTCCATCTATACTTCTGGAAAAGTCCTCCTGCAGGGCGAAGCTGCTGAGCACTACGCCAGTTTCTTTGGCTATCAGGTTCAACAAGAAAACAGTGGACAAGATTTCCCTATGATTGGGACTGATGAGGTGGGAAACGGTTCCTACTTTGGGGGGCTGACTGTTGTGGCTTCCTTTGTGACACCTGACCAGCATGACTTCTTGCGAAAACTCGGCGTAGAGGATTCTAAGACTCTGACGGACCAAAAGATTCGTCAGATTGCCCCTATCCTCAAGGAAAAGATTTCGCACCAAGCGCTCCTCCTTTCACCGAGCAAGTACAACGAAGTTATCGGAGAGCGTTACAATGCTGTTTCTGTGAAAGTTGCCCTTCACAACCAGGCTATCTTTCTCCTGCTTCAAAAAGGAGTCCAGCCAGAAAAAATCGTGATTGATGCTTTTACAAGCGCTAAAAACTATGACAAGTACTTGGCGCAAGAAGCCAACCGTTTTCCAAACAAGATCAGTTTGGAAGAAAAAGCCGAGGGCAAATATCTGGCTGTTGCGGTTAGCTCCATCATTGCGCGTGATCTCTTCCTCGAAAACTTGGAAAATCTTGGACGAGAACTGGGCTACCAACTGCCAAGTGGCGCTGGAACTGCATCTGATAAAGTTGCCAGCAAAATCCTTCAAGCCTATGGTATGAAGGGACTTCATTTCTGCGCTAAACTGCATTTTAAAAATACTGAAAAAGCAAAAAAACTTCTATAGAGGTAAACCATGAACTATTTAAAATCATTTATAAAAGAATGGGGAGTTTTCTTCCTCATTATCGCACTGGTAGGCCTTAGCCGCATCTTCCTTTGGAGCAATGTCCGTGTGGAAGGACACTCTATGGACCCTACCCTAGCCGACGGAGAGGTTCTCTTCGTTGTCAAACATCTCCCGATTGACCGCTTCGACATCGTGGTTGCGCATGAGGAAGACGGAAATAAAGACATTGTCAAAAGGGTTATCGGTATGCCTGGTGATACCATCCGCTACGAAAATGACAAACTCTTTATCAACGGTGAAGAAACGAATGAACCTTACCTAACTGAGTACCTCAACTTGTTCAAAACAGAAAAGTTGCAGAACACCTATACTGGAAAAGGATTTGAAGGCAATAAGGGAGTTTACTTTAGAGAACTTGCTCAAAAAGCACAAGCCTTTACGGTCGATGTCAATTCCAATACCAGCTTCAGCTTTACTGTCCCTCAAGGTGAGTACCTTCTCCTTGGTGATGATCGTCTAGTCTCTAGCGACAGCCGCCACGTTGGTACCTTTAAGGCCAGCGATATCAAAGGCGAAGCAAAATTCCGTTTCTGGCCACTTAACCGTATCGAAACTTTTTAAGATAAGGAAGAGGCCGAGAATGCTAAGTCTCAGTCTCTTTTTCTATTGCGAGAAGAAGGACTTTTAGTCTTCTAGCTTGTTGAAAGAAGCTAAGGGTACAACTCTCACGAACTCATGTAAAGGAAACCTATGGAAGTTTATTTTTCAGGCACCATTGAACGGATTATTTTTGAAAATCCCAGTAATTTTTATCGCATTCTCCTCCTAGATATCGAAGATACCGATGCGGAGGACTTTGACGATTTTGAAATCATCGTTACAGGAACCATGGCGGACGTGATTGAAGGGGAAGACTACACTTTTTGGGGGCAAATCGTTCAGCACTCCAAGTATGGGGAACAGCTTCAGATCAGCCGTTATGAGCGGGCAAAACCAACTAGCAAGGGATTGGTTAAGTACTTTTCAAGTAGCCATTTCAAGGGAATTGGTCTCAAGACAGCTCAGAAAATCGTGGACACCTATGGCAACAATACCATTGACGAAATTCTGCAACACCCAGAAAAGCTAGAAGGCATCTCAGGGCTCTCTGCTAAAAACCGCGAGGCTTTCGTCTCCACCCTCCGTCTCAACTACGGAACGGAGATGGTTTTGGCCAAACTAGCCAACTACGGTATTCCCAATAAACTGGCCTTTCAGATTCAAGACTTTTACAAGGAAGAAACGCTGGATATTGTCGAAAACTACCCC
Organism: Streptococcus sp.; assembly: GCF_030528045.1. Taxonomy (GTDB): domain Bacteria; phylum Bacillota; class Bacilli; order Lactobacillales; family Streptococcaceae; genus Streptococcus. The sequence continues at coordinate 11,428 of NZ_JAUMZR010000041.1, read as the reverse complement.
TACCAACTGGTTGAGGATATCAAGGGCTTGGGCTTTACCATTGCTGACCAATTGGCGGCCGAACTAGGCATCGAAAGTCAAGCTCCTGAACGCTTCCGTGCTGGCCTTGTCCACAGTCTTTTTCAGGGATGTATGGATACGGGCGATACCTATATGGAAGTCCGAGATTTGCTGGAACAAACCCTGACTCTCCTCGAATCTTCCCGTCCTGTGGAACTCGATCCCAGCCAAGTAGCTCAGGAATTATCTCATCTGATCGAAGAAGACAAGGTTCAGCAGATTGACACCAAAGTCTTTGATAACAGCCTCTTTTTCGCCGAAGAAGGCATTCGCAGTCACTTGGTTCGTATCCTCGAAAAAGGAAAGCAGAAAAGCCAGGATCTAGAAACCATTCAAGAACATATCTCTACTGTCGAGCAAGAATTAGGTATCCAATACGATGGCATTCAAAAACGGGCTATCTGCAACGCTATCCAGAACAAGGTCTTTATCGTGACAGGTGGGCCTGGTACAGGTAAGACGACTGTTATCAATGGAATTATCGCTGTTTATGCCCTCTTAGAAGGGCTTGACCTCAGAAAAAAAAGCAGTCTGCCGATTCTTCTCGCTGCTCCAACTGGTCGAGCGGCTCGGCGCATGAATGAATTGACAGGTTTGCCTAGCGCGACCATACACCGCCATTTGGGGATGACAGGAGACGATGATACCAGTCATCTGGAAGATTATCTGGATGCCGACTTCATCATCGTGGATGAGTTTTCTATGGTGGACACTTGGCTAGCTAACCAACTCTTCTCCAACATCTCTTCTAACAGTAAAATTCTCATCGTGGGAGACAGTGACCAGTTGCCTTCTGTTAGTCCCGGACAAGTCCTGGCTGACCTGCTCCAGATACCCCTGATTCCGCAGACTCGCTTGGAACGAATTTACCGTCAGAGTGAAGAATCAACTATCGTCACCTTGGCTAGTCAGATTCGACAGGGAATCTTGCCAGCAGATTTCACCCAGAAAAAAGCTGATCGCTCCTACTTTGAAATCGCTAGTGGCCATATCCCAGCTACCATTGAGAAAATTCTTGGTGCTGCCCTCAGAAGTGGCATTCCGGCTCGCGATATTCAGGTGCTAGCGCCTATGTATCGAGGAACTGCTGGTATTGACGCCATCAACCAACTCATGCAAGACCTACTCAATCCTCAGCAAAAGGGGCAAGTTAGCTTTGAAGCCCCCCTATGCTTCTATCGCAAGGGTGATAAGATCATTCACCTAGTCAACGATGCCGAAGTCAATGTCTTTAACGGAGACCTAGGTTACATCACAGACCTAATTCCTGGAAAATACACCGAGTCCAAACAAGACGAGATTGTCATTGATTTTGATGGCAATGAAGTCGTCTACCCACGTAATGAATGGTACAAGATTCGACTAGCATATGCCATGAGTATTCATAAGTCTCAGGGAAGTGAGTTTCCTGTTGTCATCCTGCCCATCACCAGTGCTAGCAAGCGCATGCTGGAGCGAAATCTCATCTACACAGCTATCACACGGGCCAAGAGCAAGCTCATCGTTCTTGGCGAATTACAGGCCTTCGACTATGCAGTTAAGCATATCGGGACTGCTCGCAAGACCTATCTGATTGAACGCTTCAGTGATTTAATTGAAACTAATATTGAAGAAAGCAAACAAGGCTTCTCTGAAACTGCCACATCAAGTGACTCTGAACAATCCTACATCCTCACTGAGGAAAACTGGGATAGTATTCCCGCTATGATTGGAATTACAGATGCAGACCTCAAAGAGATTTTTGGCAAATAGTGCAACAGAAAGCCCACCTAGTCAGGTGGGCTTTTTCTCTTTTAAGATTATTTTACAGTTGCAGTGCTTGTGATCAATTCAACTGCTTTTTTGATAGTGATATCGTGTTTCAACATGTCAGCTGAAAGCAAGTTTTGTACTTGCGCAACTTCCATGTTGTAGTCTGCTGCCAATTGCTCGATTTCTTTTTGGATTTCTTCTTCTGAAGCGTCAAATCCTTCAGCTTTGGCAACTGCTTCGATAACAAGGTTAGTTTTCATACGTGACTCAGCTTCTGCTTCGTATTGTTTGTGAAGGTCTTCTTGAGTAGTTCCAGTGATTTGGAAGTACATGTCAGGGTTGATCCCTTGACGTTGCAAGTTTCCAAGGAATTCATTTACTGAACGGTGAACTTCTTCGTGGATCATTTCTTCTGGAAGTTCTACGATTTCAGCGTTTTCTACAGCTTTATCAATTGCTGCACCTTCAACAGCATCTTTGTATGCTTCTTCTTTCGCAGCAGTCAATTCTTTGCGGTATTTTTCTTTCAATTCGTCAAGAGTTTCCACTTCTTCGTCGATATCTTTTGCAAGTTCATCGTCAAGAGCTGGAACTTCTTTAGCTTTTACTTCGTGGATAATTGTTACGAATTTAGCTTCTTTACCTGCAAGGTCTTCTGCTTGGTAGTCTTCTGGGAATGTTACGATAACATCAACAGTTTCGCCAGCTGAGTGTCCAACCAATTGGTCTTCAAAACCAGGGATGAATTGACCTGAACCAAGTCCAAGTGAGAAGTTTTCACCTTTTCCACCGTCAAATTCAACACCGTCGATAGAACCAACGAAGTCAATAACAACAGTGTCGCCATTTTCAGCAGCGCCTTCTTTGATAACCAATTCAGCCAAGTTGTTGCGTTCGCGTTCGATACGTTCTTCAACGTCAGCGTCAGTTACTTCTTTTTCTACATCAACTGATACTTCAAGGTTTTTGTAGTCACCCAATTTTACTTCAGGTTTTGTCACGACTTCAGCTGTGATAACCCAGTCTTGACCTTTTTCCATTGAAGTTACGTCAATTTTTGGTTGCGCAACGACTTCAAGACCAGCTTCTTTTACTGCAGCTTCATAAGCGTTTGGCAAAAGAGCGTTCATTGCATCTTGATAAAGAGCTTCTTCACCAAATTTTTGGTCGAAGATAGGGCGTGGAAGGTGACCTTTACGGAAACCTGGAACGTTAAGAGTTTTCTTTACTGAGTTAAATACACGGTCCAATTCTGGTTTGATTTGGTCTTGAGAGATAGTGAAAGTCAAGACACCACGGTTTGTTTCTTTGTTTTCAAATGATACAGACATTCTGTCATTTCTCCTTAAAATTTTTAATACAGTCCATTATACCATATAATAGCGACTTTTTTCAAGTAATGAATGCGCTTTTCAATAGTGCTAGAGGTACTTGCTAGCTTCCTTGATACTAAGTTCAGCCATTCTTTTCTTATTTTTTTCAATAAAACGTGCTACCCATTCGGGATTGGTTTTAGAGTAGTCTCTTAGAGCCCAGCCGATGGCTTTGTTGATAAAAAATTCTGTCTGGTCCAGATTGTTGAGCAGGATCTTTTCCATCAGTTGGACATTTGTTTTTTCTTTTCTTAACAACTGGTGGTCAATAGCGACTCGCCTCAACCAGATATTGTCTGATAGGCTCCATTTTAAAAGCACTTCTTCAAGTTCCGGACGGTTAGCCACCAAACTTCCTACTACTCGGTCTAGGATATCTACCGTGTCCCACCAAGACTTGGTCACGACCAGACGCTCAAGTATAGGCAAATCGTCCTTCGTTAGATAAGACTGCATGGCTTTCAAATAGTTGGCAGCCACATATTGGTATTCTCTAGGTTCCTTTTCCCAGCAAGTGTCTACAAAATCCCAATCGATCATCTTTGTTTTTTTCGCGCTTGGAAAGTATTTTCTATAGAGCGCATTTCTTTCAGGACCTGCAATCCCTAAAAAGGGAAATTGATAGCGCATATAGGCTTCCATTGGGCCTGCTTTCTCAGGGTCTTTTGCTGCTTCTAGCTCCCCAAGTAAATCTGCAAGACTCATCTAAAAATCCTCCTGCCCGACCAAGTGGTGCTGAAAGGCATAGACCGCAGCCTGGGTGCGATCACTGACCTCAAGTTTGGCTAGGATGTTGGACACATGGGTCTTGACTGTCTTGAGAGAGATGAAGAGTTCATCTGCAATGCGCTGATTTTCGTAGCCCTTGGCGATGAGTTGAAGTACATCTCGCTCACGCGCAGTCAAGTCCTCATGAAGTTCCATATGATTGCGGTGGTATTCGACCTTCTTGCTGACCTCTTGTTCAATAGCAAGCTCTCCACCAGCCACCTTGCGGACGGCATGAAACAGTTCGTCTGCACTAGAAGTCTTGAGCATATAACCTTTGGCACCCGCATTAAAGACCGGCATAATTTTTTCATTGTCCAAGTAAGAGGTGACAATTAATATCTTGGCTTCAGGCCATTCTTTGAGGATGGCTAAGGTCGCGTCAATCCCATTCATCTCAGGCATGACGATATCCATGACAATGACATCCGGACGCAGTTTCAAGGCCAAGTCAATACCTTGAGCCCCATTAGCAGCCTCGCCCACAACTTCCACATCGTCTTGGAGATCAAAATAGCTTTTCAAGCCCAATCGAACCATTTCATGGTCATCTACCAGTAAAATTTTCATCTCTACTCCTTTATGATTCCTTATCTAGCAGGGGAATACGGATATCAACCGCCAGTCCTTGCTTTGGAGCTGTCAAAAGTTGAACCGTTCCTGCCATATCTTCGACTCGCTCCTTGATATTTCGCAGTCCATAACTCAAGTCGTCTAAACTCCCTAACTGGAAACCAATCCCATTATCCACCACCTTCAGCTGCACTTCAACATCTGTCTGATAGAGGTAGACATCTAGACAAGATGCCTGGGCATGGCGAAGGGTATTGCTGATCAACTCCTGCAAAATACGGAAGATATGTTCTTCAATCTTCTTAGGCAATTTAGACACATTCTGCTTGAGACTAACCTTGAGATCACTCTTGTCCTCAAGCTCTTTTAAGAGGATTTGAATCCCCTCAACCAAACTCTTCTCTTCCAACTCAACAGGTCGCAAATGTAGGAGCAATACCCGCAAATCTTTCTGGGCTGTTTCTAGGATGGCTGCGACGCTTTGCAACTGGGTCTGCATCTTTTCTCTATCCAGCTTCAAAGCCTGCTGGCTGATACCTGATAAAATCATATGGGCCGCAAACAACTCCTGACTAACTGTATCGTGCAAGTCACGTGCTATCCGCTTTCGTTCTTTCTCGATGATTGCTTCTTCCTTGACCAGGCTTTGATTTTCAGCCTTTTGAACAGCTTCTGTCAAGAGGTTGAGCTTGCCAGACAAGGACTTAAAATTGGCATCCAAGTCTGGATCTGCAAAGGCAACCACCTCTTTTCCTGCTAGCAGTCGCTTGAGATTGACTTGCATTTTTCTGCGAGAGACTTCTTCTATCACGCGCCAAAAGAGGACAAAAAAGAAAGTCATGGAAAGGATAAAGACCAAGATCAAGAAGATGAGTTTCTCTGTTTTCTCGATATCTTGTATCAAATAGGACCAATCCAGTTCAAAAATATCAAGTAAACTATTAGCCAAAAAGAGGATAAAGAGGAAAGAAGTCAGACCGATTAACAGGTACGATTGCTTTTTCATCCTCTGACCACCTCCACATCGCCAACCATAGTAGTTAGGAAAATCTTGACGCTCTTGTTGCTCTTGAGATAGTCTCTGGTCTCCTGATGATAGTGTTCATTGCGGAGGGATCTCTTAGGCTGATGAAGGAAGGTAAGATCCCCATAGAGGCAGTTGACACTGAGACTGATTTCCACATCTACAGGTACGATAATCCTAGTTGTTCCGATCATCTTTCTAACAATAATGACATTGTCATGATTGGTTAGGATAACTCTTTCCAAATGAATGGTATCCTTGCCCATAAGACGAAAGAGATTGATATCGTCAAATTGGCAGGTCTGGTGACTAGAGAAATGATGGAGATTGCCAAACCAAGGATTGCGTTCATTTTTAACCATCACCACCTCTTCAAAGACCAAGTCCGTATCCCCTCTTTCTTGATTCATCATCGGATAGAGAAGAAAGAGACTGTAGATCACCGCTACAAAGATAGCTAAAATCACAAAGGGATTGAGCATGACGATGAAAAAGAAAAGAATAGTCGCCACAAGGAGGAATACGTTGTTGCCCTCTTTACCTGTATAATAGCGGAGCAAGAGCAAAAAGAGGAATAGAATCAGCAGAAAACGCGAAAAATGCTCTGATACCATCAAAATCAGAGCTCCCGTCAACAGACAGGCTTCGATAAATAAAAAGATTTGAAATTTTTTCATAGACTCATCCTCTCCTTTCTATTTTATCACAATTCAAAAAAGTCACCTCGGTCTGAGGATGGAAAAAGGAGATAGGACAGAAATTGCTCCTACAAGCTAGGTTCTTTCAGACCACTACAGTTGACAAAAGGCTACAAAAAAGGACGAGATTTTTGTCCCGACCTCTCTACATCTGATCTTTTGCTTCTTTTAGTTTACCGTAAAGAATATAGTCTACGTTTTGCAGATCTGCTATGGTGGCACAATTAAGGGCACACATGATCAAACGCAGATCTTCTTTCCAGCCTTGGATAATGCCAATCACTTCTTCGACGGAGTAGGTTTCAATCAACTCTAGAACGGTACGTGACAGTCCTACAGCCTTGGCACCAAAGACCAAGCACTTAATCATATCAAGAGGATTTCGAACCCCTCCGCTAACCAAAAATTCGACCTTGTCTTTCCAGTCTTGGGCATTGAGAAGTGCTTGCATAGTAGACTGCCCCCATTGATTGAGGTAATCACGCTGACCACTGCGACGGTTTTCGATATAGGCAAAGCTGGTGCCACCACGACCAGACAGGTCAACCGTTCGAACGCCCAGTTCAGAGACTCTCTCGATAGTCTTCACATCCATCCCAAAGCCCACTTCCTTTAGGACAATAGGAACAGGGATCCGCTTGCTATAGTCTGCCAGATGCGATTGCCAGCTTCGAAACTTTCTTTCTCCCTCGGGCATGAGTAATTCCTGCATGACATTAACATGCACTTGCAGGAGAAGAGGATTCATCTCTTCTACAGTCTGAAGTCCTAACTCAACAGGCTTGTCCAAGCCAATATTGGTGCCAAGGAGGAGATTTGGATGGCTAGATTTGACAGAAAAAGAATTATCTGTTGGATCCTTGAGGGCTGCGCTATAAGAACCCGTTACAAATAAAATCCCACAGACTTCTGCCACCTGAGCCAGCTTTTGATTGATTTCTCTCCCCTTATCACTTCCACCCGTCATGGCATTGATATAAAAAGGAAAGTCCCACTTTCGACCTGCAAATTCTGTAGACAAATCAATCTCATCCAGGTCATAAAGAGGCAGGGAAGAATGAATCAACTCCACCTCATCAAAGCTATTATAGGAACTTTTCTGCTCAAGGGCATAGCGGATATGCTCGTCCTTACGATTTGTCGTCATGTCCTATCCTTTCTTGGTATAAGAGCTCAATCTCCAGATTAGCCCAGCGATTTTTTAAGGTTTCAGTTGATTGCTCATCAAAACTCAAGGCAATGCCACAGTCACCACCACCAGCGCCACTACTCTTGGCAACAGCCCGTAAATCTTGACTGGCTTCTTTCAACTGTCTCAGCGAAGGTGTGTAAATATCTGCACTCAAGCCTTCTAAGAGCTGACTGGCTGTTTCCACCTGCTCGATAATTTTTTCTGCATGCCCCTGCTCCAAGGCTTCTACCAAAGCAGAAACCGTTGCTTTTGAGGAACTTAAAAAATTCTGGTCTATGTTTTGCTTGATTTGCTGAACCATTTGACTCGATACAGCTACTTCCTTAGTCCATCCCACTAGGAAATCACATTCTAGGCCCGGTTGCACTTGTGTGATAGAAAAGCCCCAGTCACGCTCCAAAACCGTCGCCAAGCTTTCTTCTTGCAACCAAGCAGCCACCTTTTTGCGATCAAATGACTGGTAGAGAACCAAATTCTCTGCAACGATACAGGCAAGGTCTCCCATAGAACCATTGTCTCCTCGCTTGAGTAAGACCGCGCTAGCCAGCTTGAACAAGAGTTCCGGATCAACCGTAATATCATATAGAGCCAGCAGGGCCTTAATCACCAAGACAACGACGCTACCACTAGAACCTAGACCAAACTTTTTGCCTTCCCGTTCCATTTTTCCACGAATTTCCAAAGAAAAAGTTCTCAAGGTTTGCCCACGATAAACGAGGAAATCTTCCACTAGAGCAATCGTTTCTTGAATCAAGCTGTAGTCAGGATCTGGCGTCAAGTCCACTGCGAAATCAAACATGTCTGAGTAGATACGATAGTTCTCAGAAAAAGCAATCTCAGCCTTCATATAGATGGGGATGGCCTTTATCAAGGCTAATTGCCCTGGCTCTAGAATAGCATACTCACCCGCCCAATAGAGTTTCCCGCAAGTTTTAACAGCAATCATCTTGGCTCAAATCCTTTGTTTTTGACACAATCAAGCGATAACGTTGACCAAAGATTTCAGATAGATGATCCAAATCTTTCTCCTGACAGAGGACCTTGACATTGGGACCGGCATCCATTGTAAAGTAACAGGCTTCACCTTGCTCACGAAGCTGACGAACAAAGTCCATCGCTTCATAGGACGCATCCGTTAGATATGAAAAGGCTGGACTAGCAGTCTTGGTCGTAGCGTGCATAGCAAGGGCATTTTTCTCTGTTAGTTCCCCAACCTTGGCAAAGTCATTATCTTTGAGATAGACCAGCATCTCCTGATAGTCCTTTTCAGACTGGCGCACCCAGTCGTCAAAAGTCGTCGAGGTTTCCACACAGAGTTTCATCCCATCACGGCTAGAAATTGGTTTTTTCTTGTCCTCTAGCACCAACATGATCATAGCTAGTCTCAAGTCTGTCTCTACAGGGTAGATTTCCCTGCTATCCTTATCCCAGGCACCTAGCGGTCCATAAAAACTGCGAGAGGACGACCCTGAGGCAAACTTAGCCTCCTGAGCCAACTGACTTCTATCTAATCCAAGCTGGAAATAAGCATTGCAAGCCTTAACCAAGGCGGACAAACCGCTAGAACTTGAGGACAAGCCAGCCGCAGTCGGCATATTGTTTTGGGTATCAATACGGACAAAATCTTCCCCAGCCGGACGGTAACGGTCAATGATTTTGCTCATCTTGGCATGCTCAGCCTCATTTTGGAGCTGACCATTGATATAAAAGGCATCAGCCATCGCATCCTTTGGTAGAGGCGACAAGGTTGTCTCTGTGTACATGTTTTCTAAAGTCAGAGAGATACTGCTAGTAGCAGGCACCATCTCTTTTTCTTTTTTCTTTCCCCAATATTTGATAATAGCAATATTTGCGTAGGAACGTACTGTTACAGGCTTTCGATCCATGTCTGAACAGCTCCTTTCTCTTCTAATCGTTTTGCTAGTTCTTGCGCTTGGTCCAGATTGGCTACCAAGGCGATAATGCAGCCTCCTAGTCCACCACCGCTCATCTTGGCACCCAGAGCACCATGGCTCAGAGCCGTTTCAACGAGGGAGTCTGCCTCAGGGCTACTAACACCAATTTCTTTTAAATGTAAATGCGCTTGACTGAGAATTTGTCCCAGTCCCTCAGCATCTTTTCGTCTAATTGCCTCTTCTGCCTGCTGGGTCAATTCTCCCAAGGCATGCAAAAACGGTAGGGCATCCTTGCCCTTGCTTTGAACCACTTGGATAGCTTCACGAGTGTGACCATACACGCCCGTATCAGCAATCACCAAATAGGCAGATAGGTTCATCTCAAGTTCTGTAAAACCAACATTCTTGATAAAGCGAATGGACTGGTCACTGAGACAGGTCTTGGCATCCAAACCACTCGGATTCATATGGGCAATCATCTCAGCCCGATTGACCAGAATTTCCAATACATCATGAGGCAGGTCGGCTTGATAGTAGTCAAAAACCGCACGAATGGCCGCTATGCTGATAGCCGCTGACGAACCCATTCCCCGTTTTTCAGGGATAGCCGAGTCAATCACACATCGAATGCAGGCTTCTTTGATATCCAAATACTCCAGCGAGGCATATACCGCCATGGACAAGGTATCCTCCTCATAAAGACGCCACGGACTTTCAGCAGGAACCACCTTACAAGTCACCTCCACCTCCAAAAGAGGCAAGGAAATCGCAGGATAGCCGTATACGACCGCATGCTCCCCTATTAAAATAATCTTACTATGTGCCTGACCGACACCAACTTTTTTTGTCATGTTTTCCTTTAACCAGACGGAAAGACCGTCTCATTTCATACAGTAGTATTTTCTCCTATCTATTTTATTATATTTTCACAAAAAAAGCGATTGTTTCCTTCACAATCGCTTCTTTCATTATTGGACCCATTCGCCATTATAGTTGACAAAATAGCCTTCTACGGTCGTATTCACTGCTAAAGCACCTGAACTATATGCGTAGTACCATTTACCATTAACCTGGAACCAACCAGTCTTCATATCGCCATTACTTGCATGTAGATAATACCACGTCGAACCTTCCTGATACCAGCCAGTCGCCATGGCTCCTGATGAACGGAGATAGTACCACCTGTTACCAAGGTATTGCCAGCCCGTTTTCAAATCGCCATTTGGTTCATCTAAATAATACCAAGTTGAGCCTTCTTGATACCAGCCAGTTGCCATTGCACCTGACGAACGGAGGTAGTACCACTTATTGCCAAGTTGTTTCCAACCATTTTGCATTGTAGCAGTTGTTGGATCTAAGTAGTACCACGTTGAGTTATCATTGGTCCAGCCACGCACTAGCTCCCCAACAGTCAATCTATTGATACGAGAATCAAAGCCACCATCCTTCAGTAAATAATACCAGTGCCCCTCATCATAAACCCAACCAGTTTTTAAGGTGTGATAACTACGTTGATCTTCAAAATAATAGACTCGTTTCTCTGCTGGACTATCATATTGTTCCCCATGATGTTTGTTGGTATTTGTAGCAGTTTTTGCCTCTAAAACTTGCTTGCCAACAAACTCTTGTAGCACCCCATTTTTGTCAAAGTAGTACCATTCTGGCATTGGGGAACCTTCTAATCTTATACCATTAGGGTAAGGACCAATTGTATATCCTTTAACTGGCATTGGAATGTACTGCCAACCAACAACCATTTCGCCATTATAATCAAAATAATAGGTCTTGCCATCAATCACTCGCCAGTCCGTTTCTTTGATGTCACCCTTCTTGTAGTAGGTTCTACCATTTTCTTGGACAAATTGCCAACCTTCTGAATCAGCATCATCCGCCAATACTGCACTTGTCGCTAGCAAACCAAAGAAAAAGACTGCTAATGCGATTTGCATCAATTTTTTTATTGTTTTCATTAGACGTATTCTCCATAACAGATTGTAGCAAATACAAAACCGTATGTCAACATATAAAAAATTCATATAAAAAGGCTCTATAATATCTGTAGTGGGTAAAAACCACTATGGAAATTACGGAGC
>NZ_JAUMZR010000040.1:0-19073 GCF_030528045.1 Streptococcus sp. | reverse complement strand
GTGTTAGTGTAGAACACTTTATAATTTCTGTCTAGTTTAGTGTAACCTATTCAGAACAACTTCCAGCAACAGGAGAAGCGTCCAACCCACTCCTCTTCTTAGCAGGACTCAGCCTAGCCCTTACAGCTACTTTTATGTTAAAAGGAAGAAAGGATGACTCCAACTAACCTTTAAGCACACAAAAACAGGATGAAGATCACCTTCATCCTGTTTTATTTTGTCATCAAAAGTTAGTTTTACAGTAGGTATAAAAAGACTAAGGTCAAGAGACTTGCTAGAAGCCCAACTCCCCAAAAGAAGAAGTCAACCTTCCACTCGCTCCAAGGATTGCCCTTGCCTGAGAATCCTCCAAGCTCAAAATGGTGATGCACAGGTGTCATACGGAAAATACGCTTCCCACCACTAAGTTTAAAGTAGGTAACCTGCATCATAACAGAGCTTGTCTCAAAGACATAGATAATCCCAATCAGCAAAAGGGTCCATTCTTGATGGAGGGCCATAGAGATTGCTGCCAGCATCCCACCTAGAGCCAAACTTCCCACATCTCCCATGAAAACCTTGGCAGGCTTATGGTTAAAGACGAAGAAACCTAGCAAACCACCAATCATGGCAAGAATCACAAGAAGGATATCCAGTTGATTTTGCATATAAGCAATCACACCGTAGGCCGATAAGCTAATCACCACTGAAATACTTGCTAAGCCGTCAATCCCGTCCGTCAGATTCACCGCATTTGAAAAGCCAACTAGCCAGAAAAGGGCAAAGAAAATATAGAAAATTCCCAGATGAACTTGGTAGCCAAAAACTGAAAGCATATCGCCACCACGCTCATAAAAGAGGTAGAAGATCACTCCTCCAAGGAGCTGGAGAGCAAGCTTTTGCTTGGGATTTAAGCCTTCGTTGATCTTTCGAAAGACCTTGAGGAAATCATCCAAAAAACCTACCAAACCATATAAAACCAAGATAAACAAAATCATGCCTACATTGTTGGTCAATTGTTGGGTAAAGAGAGCGACAAGGAAACTCACTACTACTGCAACAATCAGGAAGACAAGACCTCCCATGGTTGGAGTCCCAGCTTTAGCTTGGTGTTGCTTGACGTCCTCGTGCATCTGCTGACCCGTAATCTGTGCTTTTCGATAAAATCGGATAAAGGCTGGAATACCTATCAAGGTCAATAGAAAGGCTAGAACTCCAGCACTAATGGAACTAATCATCTTAATCTCCTAAAGTTATTTTCATTTTTTTAATGTCTTTGAGAGCTGTATTGGCACGGACACTTTGTTTCTTGACCGTTTTGCCACTACCTTCCCACTCGACTTCTATATTCAGCCATTTGGCAAATGTTTGCACATTTTCATCTGTCCAGCCGTACATATCAGGCATTTCTTCGACCTTATCTGACAGGATCAAGATCTGCTGATTGGCTTCCAAATTATCTCCTTCAGAAACCGAGAGTTCCTTGATCTTGGTTCCTGTTCCGATAACGATTGGTTGGACAAGGTTGCGACGCAATTCCTCTGCTAGGTCACCCGGAGTAAAGTCCTTGGTAGCTGGCATGGCATAGCTTGTCGTCTTGCTGACCTGATCCAAGCTCTTGGCAGTTGACTGAAGATTGAGGGATTCTTTCATAGCAGAAGCTCGCTCAAGGATTGGGTTGGCAAACTCCCCAAGCTGAACACCTGAATAATGCTCTGGCTGTTGCACCGTTACATAGAGAATAAAGTCAGGATTCTCTGCAGGATGCATTGACACAACAGAGAAGATATAGTTGGTTTCACCTGTCAGGTAACCCCCATTCTTCTCATCGGCAATCTGAGCTGTCCCTGATTTCAGGGCAACATTTTGCCCCGGAACATTGACATTTGGTTTTCCTATGCTGTGGTTATACATGGTACCGTAGACAGGATCTGTTCCGACCATGACCATGTGCTCCCGAGTAGAGGACGCTGCTGCTTTTGACACAGGATTTCCGACAATTTCCTTTTGAGACTTACGAACAGACTGGTCATTTGGATCATAAAGAGCACTGATAAATTTCGGCTCCAACATAACCCCATCGTTGGCAATAGCTGTAAAGGCACGAAGCATCTGGGTCTGGGTAACAGAAATCCCTTGTCCAAATGAACTCATGGCGATATTGACAATGTTATCAGCAGGCAATTGACCTGTGTACTCATCCGCCAGACCAAAACGGGTCGGCACCCCAAACTTAAAGCGGTTAAGGTAGTCCAGCCAAGTTGTATCCCCCATCTTTTGCTCAAGCAAGGTCATCCCGATATTACTTGAGTGGGCAAATCCTTGAGAGAAGGTCATGGTGCCACCACTCGTCAATCCTTCATTGACGTCCCAGTCTCGAATGGTCGCATCTGCTATTTTCAATTCGCTACTGTTAAAGTATTCGCCACCAGGGAAGGTATTATTATCAATGGCTGAGGCCAACATCATCACCTTCATGGTCGATCCTGGCTCGTAGTTACTTTGATAGAGGATATCACGCCAGACAAAGTCTTTTGTGATGCCATCCTTGGTATCTGCGTTAAAGGTTGGCCGTTGAGTTGTAGCCAGGATTTCCCCTGTCTTAGCGCTAACCAAGGTAGCTGTCATATACTTGCCTTTTACCTTTTCCTGAAAGGCATCCATCTGTGTTTCCATAAAGGATTGCAAGGGACTAGAAAGGGTTGTGTACACATCCTTTCCATCTACCGTTTGTTGGGAAGCCTGATCTGTACCCGGAACAATATTTCCCAGACGATCTTTCTCATAGGTGATGATCCCATCTGTACCCGCCAGAATGTTATTTAAAGAACTCTCCAATCCAGATGTCCCAATCAAACGTTTGGTGCCATCCTCATTTTCATGGAGTTGCGCTAAACCGATAAAGGAAGAAGCAAACTGTCCATTGGGATAACTACGGTTAGTGCTAGTTGTAAAGTCAACTCCCTCAACACCAGCAGTTTTGAGGTCATTTTTAATAGCCATCATATTGGCATAGGTGATCCCATTTCCCTTGGTACCAAAGGATACCTGTTTCAGATCTGGTTGAGAAAGCTGTTCTTTGACATAAGACTCCTCCATATCCAGATACTTATGGAAAATTTCAGCCACCTTATTAAATTGAGAATCCTCTACATAGAGAATTTTGCCTGTTGCTGACTTGTAGGTCTTGTCAATAACAGCATAGATATTATAAGAAGTTGCATCCTCAGCAATAGGTGTCCCATTTCGATCATATATGGTTCCCCGTTTTGCAGGAATCGTCTTGGTTGTTTGATGGACCTTGTTTGCTTCTTGAACCAAGTCCTTACCAAATTTTTTACCCGTTCCGATAATGACCGCAAAGTTGACCAAAAAGACAGCGAAGAGTATGACAGCCAATAAACTCAGGCTTTTCCCTACTCTTCGACGATTTTCTTCTGGAGATTTACGGTTACGAACGGCATAACGGATGATTTTTTCTTTCCACTGTTTCATTTCTTACTCCGCTGCTCGGATATTTTCGTTATTCAGCTGCAAATCCTTGGAGTTTGCAATCTCTTTCAAACGTTCTGAACGAATCAATTCATTGACCTCTTGCTTGGCATCGTCTAGCTCTATTTTCTTTTCTTCGATTTGAGCATTGACCTTGGTCAATTCATTCTGAACTTGTAATAGCTTGGTTTGCATAAACACAACGCTAATAGCCAGGATAATCATTGTTGCAGCAATCGAAACATAGAAGGCCTTTTCCACACGTGAAAAACCTTTAAACTTCGTTTGCAATAACTGGCTTGTTTTTTCGATTCTTTCTGCCATGTTTTTCCTCTTACTTGTGAATTTTTCTAGCCACGCGCAACTTGGCTGAATGCGAACGATTGTTGGCTTCTAGCTCTTCGGCACTTGGCAAGATTGGCTTGCGGGATACCAATTCCATCTTGGGCTTAAGGTCATCTGGAATGAAGGGCAAGCCTTTGGGAACTTCCACTGTTGAAGCTTCTTTGATTAATTGCTTGGTCAAACGATCTTCCAACGAATGGAAGGTAATGACCGAGATTCTCCCATCCAGAGCCAGCATGTCCATGGCCTGCTGGATAGATTCATCTGCAGCGCCCAGCTCATCATTGACTTCGATTCGGATAGCCTGGAAAATCTGCTTGGCAGGGTGCCCCTTTTTCTTGAGCTCCTTGGCAGGCTTGGCCGACTTGATAATCTCTGCCAACTCCGTCGTCGTCTCAATGGGTTTCACCTCACGCGCTTGCTCAATCTTACGGGCAATCTGTTTAGAAAATTTATCCTCACCATACTTGAAAAAGATCCGAACCAGGTCATGATAGTCATAATGATTGACCACCTCATAGGCCGTCAGACTAGCTTCCTGATTCATCCGCATATCCAGTGGCGCATCCTTTTTATAAGAAAAACCACGTTCACGCTGATCTAGCTGAGGACTGGACACACCCAAGTCATAACAAATTCCATCAATTTCCTGGACATCAGCCTCCTGCAAACGTGCCTGCAAATGACGGAAGTTATCCTTGATAAAGGTTACCATCCCCTTTTCGATATAGGGTGCCAACCGTTTTTGCGCATTGTCAATGGCATTCTGGTCCTGGTCAAAGGCATAGAGATGCCCTTTTTCGCTCAATTTACTTAATAAATATTCGCTATGGCCTGCTCCGCCCAAAGTCGCATCAACGTAGATACCGTCAGGTTTTACGTCAAGCATATCAATCGTTTCATGAAGCAAGACCGTTACATGATGAAATTCTTTTGTCATATCTTATCTATTTTACCACAAATCTGACCAGCTTGCACTTGTCAGACAAGGCTAAGTTTCTTCGAAAAAAATTCTCAAAAATATGTCTTATATACTTGACATCTCTTCCCCGAAAGAATATAATATAGTCAAATATATACGACATATTAGAAAGAAGACCCTATGAATCGTGTCAAAGAATTCCGCAAGGAACTGGGCATTTCCCAGCTCGAGCTCGCCAAAGATATCGGTGTCTCGAGACAGACCATCAACATGATTGAAAACGACAAGTACAATCCAACCCTGGAACTCTGTCTCAATCTCGCCCGCAGCCTCCAAACGGACCTTAACAGTCTCTTTTGGGAAGACGATTTTTAAAAAAGGAGAAAACAAATGAAAAAAGAAACTCTCACTGACAAACTCATCAAACGCACATACGGCATTTCTGGCCCCCTTGACGAACACAAACGGCGCGAGGCCGATCGTATCGGGAATCAGGTCTTTATCGTTCTCTTTTATCTCATGATATTTGGCAACCTCATCCCCTTTGTCCTTGCTTATAAATACCCACAAATTGTCGCTATCAGCTATCCTCTCGTGGTGTTTGGTATTTCGATGATGGCTACCCTCTATGTAGTCTCCCAAACCAAGAAAACGGGCATCACAGCTATTGATCCCGAAATGTTGAGTCAGAAAGAAAGTAAACAACTGCATTTTCCTGGTCTAAAAGCCGGTCTAATCTATGGTATGGGCATATTCTTTGGAATACCGCTTCTGAATGTCCTAACCGATGATAGCAAGGATTATCTGGGTTCTCTTTTAAATACAGGGCATTTTGTATCAACTATCCTAGCTACCTTCTTCTTCGGAGTGATCATACAAATTATCGTCTCTCTTCGCATTCGAAAAGCCAAGAAAGACCAAGAAGACGACTAGGAGGTACCTTATGAAATCACTAGCTAGACTACTGATCAGTCATGTTTTTATCAGTATCTTTGTTACCTTTTTCTTACTTTCTGGACATATTGAGCATCCCTTCTTGATTATCTTTCTTTTATTCCTTCCTGTATTGAACAAGGGGCAGAGATTCCAGAAAATCCAATCAAAAAAAATACGTCTTCTAAACGCATCTCTCTGTTTTATCCTCGTATCCTTTCCACAACTTTTAACAAATCCTATGGATTGTAGATACCTGGTATTTCTAATAATCTGTATCATTTTTAGTTTGGTCTACTTCTATACTCTCTATCAACTCTTTAAAGAAGTCAATCAAAAATCGCTCATTTAGGAGGTTACTCCCATGAAAAAAGAAGATTTCACCACTCGCTTACTCAAACTATTCTTTCACATACAAGGGCCTTTTGATGAATGCCGTCAAGAGATGATTTACAAGGCTTGTGCCCGCGCCTTGATCCAAATCGTATACTCCTCCCTCCTACTCTTCTTGTTCTATCTCCTATTTGGACGCTTCATAAAGTTGGTTCGAGATGCCATGCCCTACCTCTATTTTGGACTTATCTTCGTCCTCTCATCCAGGGCGAGACTAGCAGTTCGCGACTTACATTTAGACAAGGATGACCAGTCCGAAATCCATCACAAAAGCTACAGCAAAAGCCAAATTAACCTTCGTAGTTGGGGTGTATTCATCAGTATTCAGCTTGGTCTCTTCCTCTTACTAATCTTTCATAAACTCTTTGTTCAGCATCTCCCCCTCGACACCTTTTGGGACAATCTCTCCCAGTTCGATAAAATGCTCCCTTTACTAGTGTTGGGATTGGGTATTGGTGCCATCTTTGGAACCATGACCTATGCCTTTTTATCGGAATACGTTAAAAAATAGAGCAAGATTCGCTAATTTTTTAATTTATAGGCAAAGAATCCCACCTAGTTCGTTCTAGGTGGGATTTCCACTTCAATTCATAGGATATTTTCCAAAATATCTACTGACCCTCGTCACCAATTCTCCCACTGGGTTTCAATCTTGACATCGCCATAGTTGCTTGGCGAGTACTTGCTGTCATAGATGGTACACCAGTCTTTTAAAACCTTCTGATTGACAATTTCGTCGTAGTAAGAATCCAAATCCTTAGCAGTGATACCGTACTGCTCTAGGTAGGATTTTACCTGAGCTTCGTCTTCGATATAACTATCCTCATTTCCTGATATCACAATCTGAATTGACTTTGTGATTGTTTTAGTATTTGGATTATATTTGTTAACCATCCATAGCTTCGTACCATCAGCTATTTTTCTCTCAAATGAAACAAACAGTTTACTATACGCTTTCTCAAAATTAAATCCAACTCTCAGTTCAAGATAATCCTCTGGAGGAGTCTTATACTTTCCTAAAGGGCTATATTTAAAATAATCTCCATCACTTGGCCAGACATCATCAATTTCAAAACCTTCTATATTTCTTAAAATATTATTTGTGCGATAGGTTTTCTCTGTTTCCTGATAGATTTCATCAAAAATGTTTTTAGGTTGTTTAGAAAAAAAGTAAAGACAAACTGATACAAGTAATACTACTATTGTTAAAACACCTAGAATTTTCTTCATAGATTTCCTCCTAGTCCGCCACGGCTTCCAAGCGATTTAAAAATTTGGACACACCTGGATAGTTACTTTCAATATATGCTTTAATAGCGTCTTCCCCTTTTTCCATAACCTCTAATGGAAGGATACTGGAGTAAATAGTGCTTCTAACCTCTTTCCAATTCTTATTTTTCAAAAATTCTCTTTCTCTAAGAGTCGAATCTTTTTGAAGATCAGCATAGTAAGAAGATATGGCTTGGTCATAGAATTGTCCCTGTTGCATACGGCCGATAAGATTGACCGAGTCCAAATCAGCCTTGTAATCATCCTCGCCGATGCTTGGTTTCATATCATTTGCATTAAATGTCGTGTCTCTCTCCCATCCAGAAAGGTTCTTGACATGTTCTCTACCGCCATAGACGTCGGATAACTGAAATCTGCCAGGATTTAGATGAGTAGCCATAGTGATGGACTGGTGGGTGAAGTCTGCGTGGCCTATCACCAATTCTCCCACTGGGTTTCGACTTTCACCTCGCCATAATTGCTTGGCGAGTATTTACTGTCATAAATCGAGCACCAATCTTTCAGGACTTTCTGATTTACGATTTCGTCGTAGTATGAATCCAAATCCTTGGCAGTGATACCATACTGCTCTAGGTAGGATTTCACCTGAGCTTCGTCTTCGATGTAAGTTTCTGTATCTGCTTTCTTTAATCCTATTTTGACAAATTTTTTTAAAACACGATCCTTACGAGTATAGTTATCCCATATTCTAACTCTAACATTTGGCCCAATTCGTTTTTCAAATGAGATTGAACTTAATTGTGTTTTTGTAGTAAAATTAAAACCAATTTCAATTTCAAAATACTCTTCTGGGGTATGTTCTTTACTATAAGTTCCAAATGGATAATATTTAGAATACTCTCCATCACTTGGACAATCCGGTCTAATTTCAAAGCCTTCTATATTTCTTAAAATATTATTTGACCGATAAGTCTTCTCTGTCTCCTGGTAGATTTCATCAAAAATGTTTTTAGGTTGATGAATGAAAAAGTAGAAACAGGATAATACAATTATCACGAATAAGACTACTAGGCCTAGGATTTTCTTCATATTGTCACCAATTCTCCCACTGGGTTTCAACTTTGACATCGCCATAATTGCTTGGCGAGTACTTGCTGTCATAAATCGAACACCAATCTTTCAAGACTTTCTGGTTAACGATTTCGTCATAGTCCTTCTCTAATTCTTCTTTGGAAATATTATTTTTTCTTAAATATTCTCTTACTTTTTCTTCATCATCAATAAATTGACCTGGTTGCCTTGGCTCTTCAAAAATCGCAAGCTCCTTTTGAATTACTTTCTTTTTTATATTATAGTGTGCTGAATACCATAGGGTAATATCTGAATTAATCCTTTTTTCAAAACGAATCGTCATCCCTTTAATACCTTTTCCAAAATTAAAGCTAATTTTAATTTTAGAGTAATTACTAGGAGTCGTTTTGTTGTCGTAAATTCCAAACGGATTATTAGATATATTTGGATCATCACTTGGCCAGACATCGTCAATTTCAAAGCCATCTATTTTTCTTAAAATATTATTTGACCGATAAGTCTTCTCCGTCTCCTGATAAATCTCATCAAAAATGTTTTTAGGTTGACTAGTAAAAAAGTAGAAACAGGATGATACGATTATCACGAATAAGGCTACTATGCCGAGGATTTTCTTCATATTATCACCAATTCTCCCACTGGGTTTCAACCTTGACATCGCCATAGTTGCTTGGCGAGTACTTGCTGTCATAAATGGTACACCAGTCCTTCAAGACTTTCTGATTGACGATTTCGTCGTAATAAGAATCCAAGTCCTTGGCAGTGATACCATACTGCTCTAGATAGGATTTTACTTGCTCTTCGTCTTCGATATAAGTTTCCGATCTATTTTCATAAATCAGAATTTTTTTAACTAATACTTTTTTCTTAAATTCGTAATGAATAACAAAGTTAATTTTTTCTCCTGAGTTAGCATATCTTTCAAACCAAATATTTACACCTTTACTACTACCATCAAAATTAAACCGTAGTTCTAAATTCTTCACATCGCTTCCAAGAGAAGAATCATCGTATGTTATTATTGATTGATACTTATCCGTTTCATTCATATTCGAATCATAAAGCTTTCGATTTTTTACTGTCACATTTTTTAAGTCTTTGAAGTTATAATGGCCCAAATAATTTTTTGCTGTTTCTTGGTAAATCTCATCAAAAATGTTTTTAGGTTGTTTAGGAAAAAAGTAAAAACAAAATAATACAACTAGTAAGACTAAAGCTAATAAACTGAATATTTTCTTCATCATCCTCCTACTCCATCATCCTCCTACTCCGCCACGGCTTCCAAGCGGTTTAAAAACTTGGATACATCTTGATAGTTACTTTCAATATATGCTTTAATAGCATCTTCTCCTTTTTCCATAACCTCTAATGGTAGAATACTAGCATAGATAGTGCTTCTGACCTGCTTCCAATCTTTATTTTTCAAGAATTCTCTTTCTCTCTGAGAGGTGTCTTTTTGTAGATCAGCATAATAGGAAGATATGGCTTGGTCATAGGATTGTCCCTGTTTCATACGGCCGATAAGGTTGACCGAGTCCAAATCCGCCTTGTAGTCATCCTCTCCGATACTTGGCTTCATATCGTTTGCATTAAAGGTCGTGTCTCCTTCCCAGCCTGAAAGATTCTTGACACGCTCTCTACCGCCAGAGAGATCGGCTAACTGAACTTGATTAGGATTAAGGTGAGTCGCCATAGTGATGGACTGGTGGGTGAAGTCTGCATGACCTGTCACCAATTCTCCCACTGCGTTTCAATCTTGACCTCACCATAATTGCTTGGTGAATACTTACTGTCATAAATCGAACACCAATCTTTCAGGACTTTCTGGTTGACGATTTCGTCGTAGTAAGAATCCAAATCCTTAGCAGTGATACCATACTGCTCTAGGTAGGATTTCACCTGAGCTTCGTCTTCGATAGATTTATCAGTTCCATCTTGGTTTATGAGTAACTGTACATTTTTTTGAAATAATTTTTCTTTTGTAAGATACCTACCAAAAATGAAAATTCTTAGCCCATTACTTAATTCCTTCTCAAAAGAAACGAAGACTGTATTTGTATCTTTTGTAAAATGAAATATTAAATCAATATTTTTATAGTCATGTGGAGTTTTCTGTTTTTGATAAAGTACATAAGAATAAAATTTAGAATCATCATCATACTCTTGATATTTATGTACTTCGACGTCTTTCAACTGGTTAAAAATATTATTACCAAGATAAGTCTTCTCTGTCTCCTGATAGATTTCATCAAAAATGTTTTTAGGTTGATGAATAAAAAAGTAGAAACAGGATAATACAATTAGTACAAAAAAAGCTACTAAACCTAATATTTTTTTCATCATCATCCTCCTAATCCGCCACGACTTCCAAGCGATTTAAAAATGTAGAGACATCTGGATAGTTACTTTCGATATATGCTTTAAGAGCATCCTCTCCATCTAGCTTAATATCCGTTGGTCGCAAACTATCATAAATAGTATTCCTGACTTTATTCCAATCCTTATTTTTTAAGAATTCCCTTTCTCTCAGAGAAGAATCCTTTTGTAGATCAGCATAGTAAGAAGAGATTGCTTGGTCATAGGATTGCCCATTTTGCATACGACCGATGAGGTTAACCGAGTCCAAATCCGCCTTGTAGTCATCTTCTCCGATACTTGGCTTCATATCATTTGCATTAAAGGTCGTGTCTCCCTCCCAGCCAGAAAGGTCCTTGACATGCTCTCTACTACCACCATAGATATCGGCTAACTGAACTTGATTAGGATTAAGATGAGTAGCCATAGTGATGGATTGGTGGGTGAAGTCTGCGTGACCTGCTCCGTTGTTGGAATAGGCCTTTAACTTGCTGTCCCAAAACTTATCAAAATCATCCACCTTACCGTAAGCTTCTTTATATTCACTTTTAGCTAACTTATATTTTTTTGGAGTGGCAGTTCTCATTTTAGTTGAAGAATTTCCTCCACCAGATAGTTTATGCTGTAATCTAAGATTATAATACAGTTCTTTGGCCTTTTCTTCTTTCAATCCCAGTTCTTGAAAGATTTCAAGAACTGATTTCAAAGTTCTCAATTTTTGGCCTGTATTCGGATCACTCACAAATTCGTAATAAAAATATTGCCACAATCCACCTGCCGTTTCGTTCCACTTAAAGTCATCATAGTTGGCCGCACCGACGACTCGCAAAAAGATATAGTCACGGAACTCTTGACTTGAGGTTGGGAACTTCTTGTCTATTCCTTGCTTGATGGTCAAGAGTTGCTGGGCTGTTTCTGCATCAAAGCCGTATTCTGCCATCACGGTCTGGACAAAGGCCTTCTCTTAACGACTGAGCTTCATATCCTTTGTGTCAGAATAGGCAGATAGGTAGTTGGCCCAAGTCAGGTCAGATGGAATTTTAAAGACCCCTTGCTTTGCATCCCAGCTCGATTCGATCTGGGCCAGCCCACGACTCAACTGTACATCGATACTGTCTAGTTCATCGAACAGTCCTCCTGAATAGCTATCATAGGCACGCAGGTCTCTCAAGATTGTTTCATAGACACGTTTATTCGCGTGGTGTCCTCGCATGAGTTCCACATTACTGCGTCTCAATCTCCCTTTTTCTTCACTATCCATGGTCAAGGAAGAAAGGGATTGGTTGACTTCATCTAGATAGGCGATCATTTGCTCTTCCTGACGGATCTTATCAAGCAGATCATCCTCGCGCCAACTCTTGCTGTCGACCATCGTTTGGTAGTCTTCTGGTAATTTCTTGATAGCTTGGGAGAAGGTTTCTGCATAGAGTTGTCCCCCTTTGCTCAAGGGCAATAAGACACTTGCAAAAAAACTTCTAGCCGAATTATAAGCATCGCCCTTTAGACTCTCTGTATCCTCTGAAAACTTTTGGATGGCTGATTGCAAGTCTTGATAAGCCTCCACCTGAGATCGACACATGGTCGCTACACTCGAACTTTGTAGTTGTGATTGTTCCAAATACATATCAATGCCCATGTCGTTTCTCCTCCTCTCTTTCTAGTTCCTTGCGTCTTTCATAGTAAACCGCATCCAAGTCTCCCTCTAACCGGAATTTTTCTTTTTTCAAATCATCCATGTGGTAGGCAAGGTCCTCAAAGATTTGGTTTTTGAGTTGGTTTCTTTGCAGGAGCGTTTTTTCCAACTGTCCTGCGTATCGGCTCTGATAGGCCGTCTCCCACAAATCACTTTGATAACGGTGACTAGCTCTATCATACCCTTCAAAGGTTTCTAGCAGTTCTTTGGTGCGATACTTCTCTTTTCCATTGTCTTCTAGCTGGTACAAGAGTTCTCGCTCTCTGTTCTTCAACTCATCCAACTTGCTCATGCATGACTCCTAAAACTATTGGCACCCGCTTCATCTAGCGCCTCAAAATCGCTCGCTACAGAGTGCAGTCGTTCTGAAGTTAGCGTGACAGCAGTTGTAATTTGACTAGCTAGATTTTGATCCTTTGTCAGACATTGATAGGCCTTGTTATTCCCTTGAAGGGTTGTTAAGTCATCTTGACTAGTCGCAGCAATCGCTGTTAACGATTGACAAGCATTTTTCAGCTGAGTCGCATAGGTTTGCGCAAGATTTATATCACTTTTTACTGTTGACATGGCTGTTTTATCCTTTTTCTCATTCCCTAGTGATAGGTACACTCCATTTAGCTATATAGGCCTATTATACCATGTTTCATAAAAGGAGCATCATTTTGTCCTGATTTATGTACAATTGTGTATTATTTTGACAACTTCTCTCATCCAACTCGACGAAAAGGGTGAAAACTGTTACAATGTAGAAAAAGAAAAGAGGCTCTCATGACTTCACTCTATGATTTTTCCGTTTTGAACCAAAATAATCAAGCAACTCCCCTGGATAGCTATCGTGGCAAAGTTCTCTTGATTGTCAACACTGCTACAGGATGTGGTTTAACGCCCCAGTACCAGGGACTTCAAGAACTCTATGACCGCTATCAAGATCAGGGCTTTGAAATCCTAGATTTCCCTTGCAATCAGTTTATGGGACAAGCACCCGGCAGCGCAGAGGAAATCAATAGCTTCTGCAGCCTTCACTATCAGACAACTTTCCCTCGCTTTGCCAAGATCAAGGTCAACGGCAAGGAAGCAGATCCTCTTTATGTTTGGCTAAAAGACCAGAAATCTGGCCCACTAGGAAAACGAATCGAATGGAATTTTGCTAAGTTTCTCATTGGTCGAGATGGGCAAGTCCTTGAGCGCTTCTCTTCCAAAACAGACCCCCAAACCATCCAAGAGTTTATCCAAAAATTACTCTAATTTCTTTTTAAAATGTATCCTTTCATTTAGTTTGAGCCATGAAAGGATGCGTTTTTTCTTTGAAAAGTAACTGATTTTCTTTAATTTATATTTATTTTTTTGCTTTTTGCTCTTGCAATTCTTTCATTAATTTAGTATATTTTTTATATTAAAAGTTTTCAGTCATTTTAAGTGTGAAATGACCTTTTAAATTTTTTTATCTTAAAATGAAAGCGCTTTATAAACAGGAGGTGAGGTGGCTTACAAATTATCAGAGAGTTTTTTCATTAAATCAGGTTGTAACCAAGTCAGACTTGGGCTTGGGCAGTAGCTGACTGCCTTTCTAAAAACTAGGAGTATATTATGAATCGATACCTTTTTGAAAAAGGGCAAACATTTAGCATTCGGAAGTTGACTGTAGGTTAGGTGTGGCATCTGTTATCGTGGGACTGGCATTTTTTGCTTCTGGAATCGTGCGTGCAGACGAAACGTCTCCTGCCACGACATCCAATTTAAATCAGCAAATGAAACAAGTCGCAGATATAGAAGAGACCAAGGCTGAACCAGTCAAAGAAGAAGACCGTGTAGAGACTGAAAAACAAGAAACACCTGCTGCTGATAGCAACAGTGCTGACTTGCTCCCTGAAGACATTCAGGACCGTGCCTATCTCGACACACCTGTCAAAGAACTCGATACGACTACTATCGTTAACCAGAAAGCTAGTCCAAAAGTAGAAACTGAGAGCATTCTAAAGGATAAGGAAGAAGTTCCAAAAGAAGCTGAGAACGGAAACCGTGCCATCATTAACGGTGGACAAGACCTCAAACACATCAACTACGAGGGACAACCTGCTACTGCTGCTACTATGGTTTACAGCACCTACAATGCAGGGGAGCAACGCTACCTCGTTTCAGGATCTGGTATCTTTGTAGCACCTAACCTGATCCTTACCGTTGCTCATAACTTCCTAGAGGCCAATAAAGAAACTGGCGAAGGTCACATTCGTAGTGGAAAATCTGCCCAGTTCTACTATAATGTTGGTTCAAACAGCAAAAAAAACATTCACTGCCATCTTCTGGAACTACGGTTTTATTCAGAGAAAAAGACATCCATTTCTGGAATAAGAAAGAGTTTGGAAAAGGCTATAAGAACGACCTTGCTCTTGTAGAAGCTCCTATTCCTCTTCCGGTTGCTAGTCCAAACAAAGCAGCTACTTTTGCGCCTTTAGCGGATCACAAGACGCATCAGCCTGGAGAAGCCATCAGTACGATTGGCCACCCAACTGACTCGAGCTCAAAAGAACTGAAACAACCTATCCTAGCTGGTCAGCTTTACAAGGCAGATGGGACTATCCGATCTGTTGAGCCCTATGATGATAAGGGAACGACTGGTATCACCTACAAAACCACTTCTGTATCTGGTTTGTCTGGTGGCGGGATTGTCGATAGCCAAGGAAAAGTTCTGGGGGTTCACCAACACGGAACCGTTGACAATGGTGTGGCTGAAAAGGATCGCTTTGGTGGCGGACTCGTCCTTTCACCTGAACAACTGAAATGGGTTAAGGACTTGATTGCCAAACACGGTGTGAAAGGCTGGTACCAAGGAGATAACGGAAATCGTTACTATTTTACTGATGAGGGGCGTATGCTTCGGAATGAGAAAGCTGTTATTGGAAGCAACGAATATTCCTTCAACCAAGATGGGATTGCTACCTTGACCAAGGGAGTTGAATACGGTCGTGTGGTTATCCAACACGAAGACGAAGAAGGAAATCCTGTCAAAGATAATGACACCTTTATCGAACAGACAGCTGTTGATTCGCCATTTGACTATAATTTCAAAAAAGAAATCGAGAAAACGAACTTCTACCAGAAGAATAAAGACAAATACGAAATTGTATCCATTGATGGCGTAGCAGTCAATAAACAACTAAAGGATGCTTGGGCTGAAGAGCACAATGTTGTCAGCAAAGCGCCTGCCGGTACACGTGTCATCAAGGTAGTTTATAAAGTCAACAAAGGCTCCTTCAAAGTTTACTACCGTCAAAAAGGAACCACTACTGAACTAGCGGAAGCGACAGTTGATAACAATGACGGCCAAGAGTATGACGTTTCCTTTGTCAACACCTTCCATGCAAAAGACATTGCTGGCTACCGTCCAGTCAAAACTAGTCTGGAAGCAACCATCCAGCAAAAAGGTGTTAATGAGATCGTCTTTGAATACGAACCGATCACTGATACGACTAATCTTGCCACGCCAACTCCTCCAGTCGCTCATCCAGAAGATAAAGAAACTGAGATTGGCAATCATGGACCTCTTCCAAGCAAGGCTCAACTCGATTACCACAAGGAAGAATTGGCAGCCTTCATCCACTATGGAATGAACACCTATACCAATTCTGAATGGGGAAATGGGAAAGGAGAACCCCGATACTTCAATCCAACCAACTTGGATACTGACCAGTGGATTCGCACTCTGAAGGAAACTGGCTTCAAACGAACCATTATGGTTGTTAAACACCACGACGGATTCGTTGCTTATCCATCTAAGTACACCAACCATACCGTAGCTGCTAGCCCATGGAAAGATGGTAAGGGTGACCTTCTCGAAGAAGTTTCCAAGTCTGCTAGCAAGTATGACATGAATATGGGTGTTTACTTGTCACCATGGGATGCTAATCATCCAAAATACCATGTTGCAACCGAAAAAGAATACAACCAATACTATCTCAACCAGCTGAAAGAAATCCTTGGTAATCCAAAATACGGTAATAAAGGGAAATTTATCGAGGTTTGGATGGACGGTGCGCGTGGTAGCGGTGCCCAAAAAGTAACCTATACCTTTGATGAATGGTTCAAATACATCAAAGAAGCTGAAGGAGATATCGCTATCTTCTCTGCTCAACCAACAAGCGTTCGCTGGATCGGAAATGAACGAGGTATCGCAGGTGACCCTGTCTGGCATAAAGTCAAAAGGGCCAACATCACAGACGATGTGAAAAACGAATACCTCAACCATGGTGACCCTGATGGTGATATGTACTCTGTAGGGGAAGCTGACGTTTCGATCCGTTCAGGCTGGTTCTACCATGACAATCAACAGCCGAAATCACTCAAAGAGTTGATGGATATCTACTTCAAGTCTGTTGGTCGTGGAACGCCACTCCTTCTCAATATTCCACCAAATAAAGAAGGAAAATTTGCAGATGCGGATGTGGCTCGCTTGAAGGAATTCAAAGCAACCCTAGACCAAATGTATGCGACTGACTTTGCCAAAGGTGCCACTGTAACAGCAAGTTCTACTCGTCAAAACCATCTCTACAAGGAAAGCCACCTCACAGACGGTAAAGATGACACCAGCTGGGCCCTCTCAAATGATGCCACAACCGGTAGCTTTACAGTCGATTTGGGGCAAAAGAGACGCTTTGACGTCGTTGAACTCAAGGAAGACATCGCCAAAGGTCAACGTATCTCTGGTTTCAAGATTGAAGTCGAAATCAACGGACGTTGGGTGACATACGGCGAAGGTTCGACCGTTGGTTACCGTCGCTTGGTTCAAGGCAAGCCTGTAGAAGCACAAAAAATCCGTGTAACCATCACCGGTGCTCAAGCAACCCCAATCTTAACCAACTTCTCAGTCTACAAGACACCAAGCAGCATTGAAAAGACAGATGGCTACCCTCTTGGACTTGAATACCACTCAAACACAACGGCAGATACAGCTGGAACAACTTGGTACAATGAATCTGAAGGGGTTCGTAGCACTTCTATGTGGACCAATCAAAAAGATGCCAAAGTTAGCTATACCTTCACAGGAACCAAGGCCTATGTCGTCTCTACAGTCGATCCAGGTCACGGAGAAATGTCCGTCTACGTTGATGGTCAAAAGGTTGCAGATGTGCAAACTAAGAATGCTAGCCGTAAACGCAGCCAAAAAGTCTTTGAGACAGGCGATTTAGCACCTGGCCAACATACTATTACTCTTGTAAACAAGACAGGCGAACCAATTGCTACAGAAGGAATCTACACCCTAAACAATGATAGTAAAGGAATGTTTGAACTCGAGTCTACTAACTACGAAGTCGAAAAAGGAAAACCAGTCACTGTTAAGATTAAACGTGTTGGTGGAAGCAAGGGGGCTGCTACTGTGCGCTTCATCACAGAACCTGGAACTGGGGTTCACGGTAAAGTTTACCAAGATACAACTCAAGATGTGACCTTTAAAGATGGAGAAACAGAAAAGACTGTTACCATCCCAACGATTGACTTTACAGAACAGGCCGACTCTGTCTTTGACTTCAAAGCCAAGCTCACTTCTGTCACTGATGGTGCCCTGCTCGGTTTTGCTACAGATGCAACCATCCAAGTGATGAAAGCTGAATTGCTAATCAAAGACCAAACAAATTATGATGACCAAGCTAGTCAGTTGGATTATAGTCCTGGCTGGCACCATGAAACCAATTCGGCAGATAAATACCAAAAGACGGAGTCTTGGGCTTCCTTTGGTCGCTTAACTGATGAGCAAAAGAAAAAGACAACTGTCACAGCCTACTTCTACGGTACTGGACTTGATATCAAGGGCTATGTTGATCCAAATCACGGTATCTACAAAGTCTTCCTAGATGGCAAAGAAGTTCCTTACCAAGATGGAATGGGAAATGCTTCAACCATTGATGGCAAGAAATACTTTAGCGGTCGTACAGCCCAACGTCAAGGCAATCAAACTCTGGTTAGCTTAAAAGGTCTGGACGAAAACTTGCACGCAGTCACCCTTCAACTAGATCCTGATCGAAACGATTTGTCTCAAAATATCGGTATTCAAGTGGACCAATTCATCACTCGTGGCGAAGGTAGCGAACTCTACAGCAAGGCAGATATCATCCAGTCTATCTCAAAATGGAAAGACGATCTGTCCAACTTTGATCCAGCAGGCTTGAAAAATACGGCTACTGCACGCCAAGCTTTCCAAGCAAATCTAGAAAAATTGAGAAACCAACTCAGTGCTGATGCAGTGGATGTTCAAGAAGTCATGTTGACAGTCAGTGCCCTACAAGATATCCTATCCAAGGACGAGAACTATCAAAGAGGCCAAGAGGAACCTAGTCCAGAGCAACCGGAACAGCCAGAAGAACCTGAGAAACCTGACCAGCCTGAGCAACCAGCTGAACCAAAACAACCGGAAATTGAGTATGATAAGGCTATGGACAGCTTGACGAAAGCTATCGAGAAAAAAGTCGCTGAGCTTGGATCCAACAAGGAAGCTAAGAAGAAATTGTTAGCAATTGCTGACCAAGCCATTGCTGCAATCCAAGAAGCTAAAACTCAGGAAGCAGTCAATCAAGCGCTAAAAACTGCTCTCGAACAAATCAGCAAGCTCGAAGCAGCTCAGCCTGAGAAACCTGCTCAACCTGAAAAACC
>NZ_JAUMZR010000039.1:0-19364 GCF_030528045.1 Streptococcus sp. | reverse complement strand
GTTCGTCTCCTCTCGCGCTTAGTTATAGGTCACCCACTACAGTTGACATAGAGCCCTTTAATGTCAAAGTAGTTCCTCGTTTTTGATTTCTATTTAAAGTATTGTGATATTTTGCAATAATCTTTACAGATGCACATTATTTTGTTACACCCTTTTTAATTGTTGTTGCATTTTCATCAAGCCAACGTTGATAAATTTCGGCGAACCGTTCTTCTTCTTCATCACTATAGCCTTTATAAACCACTTTATCTACATCATCACGACTGAAGTAAAACAACTGTTCTGGGTTTAGTCCCATTGGATAAAAAGCTGCAGAATAGTCAAACAAAACACTTTCACCATTCTGTTCAATGGTAACCCCACGATTGAGAATCATTAGCTTTTGACTCCCCTCTTTTAAATAAACAATTGTTCCAATTGGCAAAATAGACATTTTCTTGTTTTCCTTTCAATTTATAATTTCTTTATTTCTACAATGCTATACGACATCGTATTAGCATTCTTAAACTTTAAATGCATCATTCAACACCCAAACACTTTCTGAATGGATTTAATGCCTGAATCAATGTCATTTCTAACTTCTCGGCATTCTGTATTTATAGCTCTTCAATTTCAGTTAAAGTTAGTGTCTTATAATACTCTGGGATTTGTGGCATTCTCAGTATTACAAAAAACCACCATGAAATTATGCCATTTATAACCAATATAGCACTTTC
Organism: Streptococcus sp.; assembly: GCF_030528045.1. Taxonomy (GTDB): domain Bacteria; phylum Bacillota; class Bacilli; order Lactobacillales; family Streptococcaceae; genus Streptococcus. The sequence goes on along the minus strand of NZ_JAUMZR010000039.1, from coordinate 18,648 downwards.
ATAACCACTATCAAGTCCTATAAAAAATGCTAAACAAACCGTATTAATTCCAAGAGTAATATACCACCAATCAATCATTCGTTTCCCTTTGGGTTCAAAAACAAGTCGACAGCGTTTGCTGTTTTGGGGAACTCTTGATTCAAACTTTCTTACCGCACTTTTTTCATAAAAGACAGCCATAAGATAAGACAAAAATACAGAGAAAGCAAATAACACTACTTTCATTAAAATTTGCTGATTGATTCCCCAGCTAATAAAGGCATCTTTCATCAGCGTATGAGAGATGCCAACAAGTGGCTGAATCATGATAACTAAAGCAGTAGATGCGCCTATTGGTGTTTTCGATTTTATTCTAAAACTATCATTAGATGGAGATAGCTCAACCATCTCAGCAGTAACCTCTTTCGGAAGTGAACCGAAGAAATAGGATTTGCCTTTTATAGTGGTAGGATCTAAGATATAACTTTTATTCTTAAACTCAACGATTCTAAAAACTGCTATATTCGAATGCTTAAATTTTAATTCCACATTTACCACCCAAACACTTTCTGAATTTCGTTATAAGTTACATTATAGCTTTTTCAGTTCTTTAAATTCTAGGTATTTCTTTTGATAAGCATAAGTCAATGGAATAACGCCAGATTCGATCCAAATAAATAGATAGGCCAACAAACCATTCAACACTAGAATTGCAGCTTCTGTTCCATTATCTTGTCCCATATAAATAGAGAAAGCAATTGTATGTAAAATGAGAAATAGATAGGCATGGAATTGTCTTTTTTTCTTATTATTCTGAAAGACTATTTTAAACCTCTTCTTTTCCTGCGATAAACGACTTGAAATCTCCTTCCTTGATTTGATTAAAATACCTTGATAGACAATATAGGCTACCAAAATAGATATGAGAAATAAAGATACTTTTAAATACAGATAATGACTAATATCATAATATCTAAAAATTGATGTTACTACTTCATACGAAAGAAGACCAAAACCAATAGATACCATACGCATTCCTGAAGGACCCATCTTAATTTTTTTATCAAAATTTTTATTCTGACTATCAAGTTCTATCAAATCAACTTCAAGAGTTTCAGGGGAAAGTCCCCAATAATAACTCTTTGGTGTTGTGGAGTTGGAATCAAGAACGTATTTTTTCTCTCCCATCTCTAACACATCAAAATAAGCAACATCTAATCCTCTAAAATTAATTTTCAAAATTACCACTCAAACACTTTCTGAATTGATTGAATGCCTGAATCAAAAGCCTTATTTAATTTCTCGAATTCCTTCAAATGTGACGTTTCTAATCTTATAAGCGGAAAGAATGGGAACCTTTCCAAATAAAAATGATAGAAGGAAAAATGAGATAATGCTATTGATAACGAGAACAATACCTTCTCCGCCATCATTAATTGACAAATAAAGAACTAAACAAGCTATTATAGGAACATTAAAAATATAGGCATCAAAAACTTGCTTTCTTGCAGATACTGGTTTAAAAATCATCTCATATCTTCTACTAGAAGAAGGCAATAGAGCTTTAACATTTTTACGTTCTTTCTCTCTTTTAAAATAAAAAATCAAGTAGGAGAATAGTATAGATGCGCAAAATACTACTAATTTTAAAATTATCTGTTGGCTAATATTGTACTCTTTAAAAAAAGTTTTCAATAAAGAATAAACAATCCATACAAGTGGTTGAGCAAGGATTGCCACATATGAAGCTTTAAACTTATTAATCGGGGTACTAAAATTGATATCCTCTCTGTTAAGTTCTGTCATCTCAACCGTTAATTCGTCCGTTGGAACACCCCAATAGTAGAACTTAGGAGTCATTGAACTTGCATCTAATATATATTTTTTCCCGTTTAGTTCTACAAGTTGATGACAAAAATACTTCGTCTCTTTAACATTAATTTCCAAAATTACCACCCAAACACTTTCTGAATTGATTTAATACCTGAATCGATAGCATTTCCAACTTCCTTGATACCTGAATCAATGTTGCTTCCAATTTCCTTAATACTCTTATCCAGATTGTCGCCCATCTCATTTGCTATATCTTTGATTCCTAGAAAATTATAATTATATGCCAAAGTAGCAAGTGTTGCTGCAGCAATCCCAGCACCAATAGCCCAACCAATCGGACCTGTAGCTGCATATGCCGCTACACTTAAAACAGCCTCTGAACCGGTTGCAAAATATGCCGCCGCAAGTGTTGTTGCAGCTGCATCTGCTGCTAATGTAGCGATTGCAGTAGTAGCAACCGTATGTGTAAAGGCACGTCCGGCATTCTCATTTTGTAGGTTGTTCAAAAAGTCCATCCCAATAAATATCGAACTAATCGCTGAAATCCCAACAGAAGAGTTGGTTCCTGGTATAGGGATATTAATTTCTGAAGTTGTCAATTGCTTAAGTAGATTCGCAGCATTTGCTTTGAATAAAGCATCCGTATAGCCTTTACTATCTGCAGAGTAGGTAATGTTTATATTACCAAACTTATCAGTAGTAGTAAAATACTTAAAGTACTCTGATAGCTTAGGATTCTTTGAACTTAACTTAGAAATTGTGTCTTTAGCAATTTCTTCCAGAGACGTATCTCGGATAGTTTCAAGAAACTCCCCTAGACCGCTTAGGTCAACATTTTTATTAACTTTACTCTCGACATATTTTCGTACAGCATCTTTAACATTCTCTGGTAACTCTTTACCAGGATACCGTTTCCCATACTCTGCAATTGCCTTTATATCATTCTCATCTAATTCTGTTTCATTTTTAATTTTATCTACAACATTTTGATAATTTTGAATTACCTCAGAACGCTTCTTCCACTCACTATTAATATTATTAGCCCAAGGGGCTTGTCCCTCTATTTTAAAAGTTCCATCAAACTTTCCAAAGTCACCTGTGACTTGTTCGAAACCTTGAAAAACTAAGCTCTGTAAACTTTCTGAATCCGAAAACTGTCCACTAGTCGAGCTCGCAAATGACTGCAATTTATCTAATTTTTTTTGTAACTCATCTCGCTTACTCGTTGCATTTGAGATAATTTCTTGAACATTACTTTTATAAGTAGAATCGATGTTCTTCAAATCAGATAAACTGTTCAAAATAGCTTCTTGAGTCGAAATAGTTGTATTTTCTGCTTCAATTTGCTTTTGAAGTGTCTCCTCATCTAGACTTTCTTCACCGACTTGTGCATGGTAAAGAGTCGGTAGTTCACTCGCTTTTCCTCCCAGGCTCTCTGAAAAGAGGATAACTCCTCTCACTAGAGGAACCATTATATTTTCCGCATAGGACTTAGCACTATCATAGGCTTTCCCTTTCAATTCTTCCTCTGAAATCAATTTATTAAAGGCAGTAATGACAGCGTCATAATAATTTGCACGGCTACTTAATACCGTATTCGCTGTGCTGAACTATGAAATAACTCTTTTCCAGATCTTACATATATAGTCGGCAATATCTTTACCAAACTTAATAAGCGTAACCAAGCAATACTGTTACCTGCCCTGTTCCTTCTGTTTGGAGAATATGATAAAAAGGGGTTTGTTGTTCGCGGTTATTCTTCTCTAAGGTCCATAGCAATCTAGCATATGCTTCCTTGGTTAATTCCTCATAATCATGATTTAGAGTCACCATTATAATATTGTTGATTTCAAAGTAAGATGAAAATTGCATTCCCTCAACTTCAAGAAATTCCTCCTCTAAAGGAAGAAAGAATTCAATATCCATATTTCCTTCATATGGTACATTATTAAGACTATAAACAATAGGTCCTGCTGGATGACCTCCTGCTTCATCAATAGCTGACATGAAAGCATCTAACTCATTTCTCATCTGGCTCACATGAAAAGTCCTACGCTTTTTAATCACATTACGTGCCTCAAAAACATTTCCATTGGTTACACCTGGTGCAGCAACATATTTCATCAATCCACCTCCCAACTACTATAAGCATCAACTATAATTTCTTTTCCAGGATGATAAAGCACATGATAAACCGCTAAACACTCCAAATTTTCTCTAGCATATTTTACACGTAAGGCATCATAATAATCCGCTAAATTTTCCGAGGAAAAAGTAGCGAAATCATCACTGTCTATAAAAATATTCTCTTGAAAAAGAAATGGTCCATTATATCTATCTATTTTGGTATATGCATTGCCAAATGTTGTGAAAATAGAAATCGTTTTTTTATCCGTGAAGGGATAGCTCTTAAAATACACTGGGCCATCTGAAAAAACCATATCTAACATATCCTCTATAAATTCCCAACATAAGGGATATACTTTATGACAAATCTGTTCGACTGGTACATTTCCCAATCCATTTTCTTCATAACCAAATTGATTATGAAGGACTAACTTTTTAGGTCTTATTTCCATATTTCTTTACTGCTTTCTTAATTGTTCTTATCTTTAAGCTAATTCATCACTATCAGGGTGCTTTTTCACATAAATAGCTGCATAAACTGCATCTACCATGACAGCCGGCAAAGTCAAGGTCAACAAAATTCCCAATAAAATACCAAAAACATTCTGAATATAACCCGTTAGGAGGGAAGGAATAATTGTTGCCCCAGCAAAAGCTATAGCAAAATTATTCCACCATGTTTTCTTTCTATCTCCCTCTTTTACTTGATTAAAGGCCCAGACTTTCCCCTGATTCTTTGGGAGATAGTACCAGGCATAGAGACCACATGCAAAGATAAAAAGAAGCAATATAAAGATAACATAAATTGGAGTGAGAGGAGATTGATATATTCCTTCTATACTATTTGAATCTCCTACTGTTATAAACATCAACATTCCGATAAAATTGGTCCAAACTAATGTCGTCCAAGTAAGCAAAGCAATCAGAATAAATGTTAAAAATTTAAATCGATTGATCAAGAACTTAGAAAAACCAAACAACATACCTACAACATTAAGAATGATACAAGTCAAAAATAGAACTTTAAGCCCTCCCTGATGACTTCCTGTTTCACCTATAAGACCCCAGTAAAAGAAAAAGGAGCAAAATGGTAAATTTATCCATGGATATAACTTAATATAAACTAAACTAACACCATGTGTGATCAAAGGACCATGGTATCTTTCTCTTTCTATATCAGTAATCTTTGCTTTATTTTTTCTATTTATCTTTGCCATTAACTAAACCACCTTCCTATTGTTTTTAATCCATCGCCAATTGCATCTGTTGTTTTTATTAAGGCATCCTTAGCTGCATCTGTTACAGATTGATTATTTAATTCCTTAATTTTAAAGTCATTCATAAGCCATCCAATGGCTGCACCTAATCCTAACCCAACAACTGTTCCAATAGGACCTCCGATAAAAGTTCCAATTGCAGCACCAGCACTTGCAGCTGAAGCACCTGAAAGAAGATCAACCCCTTGGTCAACGGCGAAATTTCGGATTTTTTCCCCAACGGAAGAAGTTTTATCATCCCAAAAGTTTTCTTTGATATTTCTCCCAACATTAAGAACTGTTCCAATAGCACCAAACGCTTTGCCAGCTTGTCCCCATTTTGAAAGCTGTGAAGCATCTTTCCAGTTGAAGTCATCCCAAAATTTCAAAGAATTTTTAAAACCGCTTTTAGCCGAATCTATAGCATCCCCAATAGCAGTTTGCCAACCAGTTGTCTGAACCCCTTTGCCAATATTGGTATCAGTAGGATCAAAATCTCTACCTGTATTTTGACTATATTCTCCACTTCCACTAGTATATACATGCCCTGTATTTTTATTATAAAGAAAACGAGAGCCTATCTTAACACGACCTCTGGAGTCAGAAGTAATTTGTCGACCGTTAATAAAGTTTATTTCAGCTTTAGCCAAAATAGCTCTACCAACGATATTCGAAAATTTTGAAGATTTGTCGGCTGATTCATCCTGCTGTAAAATGAAATCAATGGCTTTTTCAACAGAAATCCCCTGTTCTTTTGCAACATCTTGAGCCATCGTTAGCAATTCAGCTTCCGTTCTATCTACAAATCCCTGAATTGCATCCTTAACATTCTCTGGTAGCTCTTTACCAGGATAACGTTTCCCATACTCTGCAATTGCCTTTATATCATTCTCATCCAATTCGGTTTCATTTTTAACTTTATCTACAACATTTTGATAATTTTGAATTACCTCAGAACGCTTCTTCCACTCACTATTAATATTATTAGCCCAAGGGGCTTGTCCCTCTATTTTAAAAGTTCCATCAAACTTTCCAAAGTCACCTGTGACTTGTTCGAAACCTTGAAAAACTAAGCTCTGTAAACTTTCTGAATCCGAAAACTGTCCACTAGTCGAGCTCGCAAATGACTGCAATTTATCTAATTTTTTTTGTAACTCATCTCGCTTACTCGTTGCATTTGAGATAATTTCTTGAACATTACTTTTATAAGTAGAATCGATGTTCTTCAAATCAGATAAACTGTTCAAAATAGCTTCTTGAGTCGAAATAGTTGTATTTTCTGCTTCAATTTGCTTTTGAAGTGTCTCCTCATCTAGACTTTCTTCACCGACTTGTGCATGGTAAAGAGTCGGTAGTTCACTCGCTTTTCCTCCCAGGCTCTCTGAAAAGAGGATAACTCCTCTCACTAGAGGAACCATTATATTTTCCGCATAGGACTTAGCACTATCATAGGCTTTCCCTTTCAATTCTTCCTCTGAAATTAATTTATTAAAGGCAGTAATGACAGCGTCATAATAATTCGCACGGCTACTTAATACCGTATTCGCTGTGCTACCCTGCGAGTCTGCTGATCCTATGTCTACTTTAATCCCCATTTTTCCCCTCCTTTTGCGATTCAAGACGGCGTTGTTGGAAAAGAAGTTCCTCTTTTTCGCCCTCTAGCTTACTCATTGCTTTTTTTAATTCTTCTTTCCTCTCGGTGATAAAATCATCAAGTAGCTGTTCATTCCTTTTTAACTTTTCTATATTTTCAAGGCGATCCATCTCATCTTTAACTGATAACGGATAATAGCCTAATTCTCTATATGGGATGAAGTTCGATTGGCAAAGATCTATAATCTCCGTAGCAACAGAAAGAAACTGATTTCTTTCTTCTTCTAGCTTGGATAAATTTGTTTGAATCTGTTGAACACTACATTGAATATCTTCTAATTTTCTTTTCTCCATCCTCGCTCCTTAAATAAATTATTTTGAGGAACAAATGACGGATTTGAGTATGGAGAAGGTAGACTGGTTGTCCCATTATTTGGATTATTCTGCCACATTGTACTTATATTCTCATCTACTACTTCAAATTCATTTGCGACACTATGAATTAGTTTTACGAATTCACTTATTTTCGATTGAATATTTTTAGCAATAGATGCCTCATTTATAATCAATCTTCTTCCTACCGTATTAGCGGTATAATAGCTTGTCTTATCCCTAGTAACTGTACCGGCAGTTGTAATGCTATTGCTTGCTGATACAATTCCAGTTGCAATAGTACTTGCCTTGCCTTTTTCACTTTTTACTTGTCCCATGTTCAATAACCTTTTCAATTATCCTTTCTACTATCAAATCGTCAAAAGACCGGGTTGAATCTTAAGTATCAAAAAATAGTTTTACTTATTCTTACTAATTTTAAGTTTGATGACTTCTTTTCTAGAATGTAAATAAACCTGATCGAGATCTGGAGCCACATCTCTGTTATACATTCCTTTATCTAAGAAGGTTTGATCCATTAGGCGCATACCAAAGATGACCCATTGGACATTTGTTTTGAGGTATCTAGGAATTGGGTCGATGCTTGTCCCAATATAAGTATAATCAGTACCAATAATAAACCTCATCCCTACTCGATACCCATTCTCAAACATAAATTGAAGCTGTTGATCATTTAAATCACTTTCGGATACTAGTGCTCTCATATTAGGTATAAAAATGATCCACTCAGATGATATGCCTTTTTCAAGACGGCGTTCTATTTCATAGATTAGCTGATTTCCTATGTCCGATAGTTCCTTTTTACTTCCAACATAGGTTTTCACCTGGTCATTATATGCTTCATATTCTTGGAAAGCATCAATCAACATCATATGAACGTTAGGCATTCTAAGAATAGTTTTTAATAAATGATGCGTTATATTATCAAAAGCGTCTTCTGCATTTGACACATAAGCCATGTGTTTAAATTTGCTAAGAGAGATATTGACACTTCCAACCATTTCTAGTTCCAAACCGATAGGAATCTGATTATTCTCAATAGCCTCTTGTACATCAGGCAAATTCAAAAATTCTTCCATCGTCAACTCCTCTGGCACCATCGGGATGGCACTTGGGCGCTGTCCGGTCCAGGCTTCTTGGAGGGAAGCGACTGCTTGGCGCAGGTTGTTGAGGACTTGAGTATCATTGGCTCCATAAACTGGGAGAGCCAGCTGGATGACATCCACCTCTTCACGCTTCATAAGGGCACGTCCCTTGATATCTTCCATAGTCATAGCAAGTGGTGTAGAGCCCACGATGGCTCGCACTTCACCTGCCTCATTTTGTGGCAGGCTCAACTGGTGCTTGAAGTTCGAGTAGAGTTGAGCACGAAGATTGGTTTGACGACCGGCTGTCATCAAGAGGTGAACCCCGATACTGAGACCTTCACGAGAGATACGCACCAAGAGCTTGAAGAGTTCCGCCTCATAGGCTTCTTCCTTGAAGGCTTCATAGCTATCTAAGAGGATGACGATAGCCGGCTCTTCCTGACCACTGGCCTGACGGTAGAGGTCTAAGGTCCCAACACCATAGTCCGCAAGGAGTTTCTTACGACGGTTGAGTTCGCGCTCCATGATTCGTACAAACTTAGAGATTTTCTCCGTTTGGTCCAAAAGCATGGTATCCGCCACCTGTGGAAGCTTGGACAATGGAGCCAAACCATTGGTGCCAAAGTCCATCAAGTACATGGTAAGGGCCTTGGGACTGAACTTGCGAGCCAAGTCCATACCAGCAGTCTGAAGGAAGGTGGTCTTTCCTGTACCCGGACTTCCGTAGAGGAGGATATGACCATCCTTGGAGAGATTGATAGAGACAGCTTCCTGCTTCTGTGCCTGCGGGATATCTGCCATCCCCAAGAGGACAGAGAGTGGTTTCTCTTGTGCCCAGGCTACTGTCGGTTGCACTTCTTCCAGTTCGTCTAGCGTGATTCGCTCTTTGAGCGGCGGCAACCATGGCTGTGGTACTGGAGGAATTTCTTGTTCCTCACACAAGAGCTGGATATGGTGCACTATCGCATCCAACTCTGTCGGAACTTCCTTGATTTCATCCACATCTTCTAAGCCTGATAGATCTTCATTCAAAATCTCATATTGGCCCAATTCATTGATCAAGTAGATGGTATGGTCCTCAATCCCCATATCGTCCTTGTCCGGCTGGTAATCTGCCCCTGACCAAGCTGATTGGAAGAGCTCATAGACTTCGTTATTTCCGACCTGTAGATAGGCACGTCCTGTCTGAGTAATCTCGGCTGCGTCCGGTGTATGAAGCATTTCATTGGAGTCTGAACGATCCGCCACCTTAAGTGCGATCTTGAAGCGTGAGTTAGACCAGATCTGGTCATCCACCACACCAGATGGTTTCTGAGTAGCTAGGATCAAGTGGACCCCGAGGGAACGCCCGACCCGAGCGATGGATACCAGCTCCTTGATAAAGTCTGGCTGGTTAACCTTGAGCTCTGCGAACTCATCTGAGATGAGAAAGAGGTGAGGGAGCGGTTCTGTCGCTTCTTCGTTTTTAAATTTCTTCTGGTATTGATTGATATGGTTGACTTCGAACTCTCCAAAGAGTCGTTCACGACGATGGATCTCCGCATTGATCGAAGCCAGAGCCCGCATAGATTGGGCACCATCCAAGTTGGTAATCGTCCCCAAGAGGTGAGGCAGGTTTTTAAAGAGATTGGCCATCCCACCACCCTTGTAGTCGATCAGCAAGAAAGCCACATCATGAGGGTGGAAGTTAACAGCGAGGGATAGGATATAGGATTGGATGGTTTCGGACTTCCCTGAACCAGTCGTCCCTGCGATCAATCCATGAGGTCCATGGGCTTTTTCATGCAGATTGAGCTGAACCAGGTCATCCTGACCACGCAGACCAATTGGTACAGCCAAACTCTTGTAAGGTGCGTTCTTTTTCCAACGGCTCGATACCTGCAAATCCTCAAAGGTCTCCGCCCCATACATTTCCATAAAGGTCACAGAATCTGGGATCGAACTCTTCAGGTTTTGGAGGTGATTGAGCGGTGCCAAGGTACGGGCGATCCGCTCCTTATCATAATCTGCTGGGAAATGGTCCAAACGGAAGTCCGTCTCTTTCAAAACTCCTTCTTCCATGACCAGTTGGCCGGTATTACGGTCCTTGATATTGATCACTGTCTGGATGTTCTCAGACAAGGAACTCATGACATCCTCTACAAAGATGAGAGAACAGCCTAATTCCGTTGGATCTTCGGTAAAGAACTCCATGATGATATGATCCAAAATCAGCTTCTCATCGGTCACTAAAACCACGTAATGAGGATGGAAGAGGGTGCTCTCTTTGTGGGATGCTTCTTCCTTTTGACTACGACGTAGTTTCAAGATTTGGTTCAAACTATTCAGAACTTGGTCCCGTGTTCGTTGATTGTAGACAAAACCGCGGACATTGAGTTCTTGCAGTTTAGCATGAGGTAGCCAACGCATCCAAGACCATTGCTCTTTTTCCTCTTCAGGTAAGATCGTAATAAACTGCACATCATGATAAGAATGGAAAGTCGCTAGCTGCATCACCAAAAGCTGCAGTTGCTCTAGGACGAGATTTCTAGGTCCAATATAACCCACCGGTCCATGGCTAAGGTTTGCCGGGATTGGCATATCTGGGATCTTTTTGTGACGACTATAGAGAGCGTAACCCTCTTCTTCTAGAGCATCCTTCTTACCGCTACGCTCCTGTTGACCGTATTTCAAGTCATAGCTAGTCGGCATTTTCCCGAGTCCCAAACGATAGTATAAAAAGTCAAAATGCAAGGGAGTCTTTTCGTAAATTCGGTGATTGTAACTCTCAACCAAGTCCGTCAATTCTAAAATCGTTGGAAAATGATAGTGCATCCCTTCTTTTTGTTCTCGTTCCAGACGAGTCAACTCTTTGACCTTATCTTTCAGGTAAAGACGATAGAGATCGACCCGTTCCTTCTTATCGGCCTTGTACTTTTTACGATTTTTGATGAAACCACGGATAGAAAAAATCATTGTGGTTATGGACATCCCTACTGTCACAAGAATATAGATCCCTCGAGGTTGAATTAAGGTGATTAAGACGGTTACCCCGACCATCATCAAAGGAGGAACGATCAGCTTTAACAGTTCATCGCTCGGTTTAACCGGTTCCTGGCCTGGGGGATTGATCAAGATTTTATCTTCGCTGCCACGATAGATGATCCGTGGAGAACGATGATAATCTGGATAATCTTCATAAAAACCATATCGAGATGGTTCTCTCAGAGTCAGTTGTGGCCCAACTTGGGCAGGACCCTGGACCCATACTTCATCAGGATAGAACTTGATCGTCACCGCCCCTAGACTCAACTCATCTCCAAAACCAATCAATTGCTGGTCCATTTGTTCCAGATGATTGTTTCGATAAAATGCGCCTTTTAGTCGAGTTAGCTTCCATTGATTTTGGGATTTTTGGAGTAAGAGTTCAACATCTCCATCTAGTGTGATCAACGCACCTCTTTGAGAGCCAATCTGAAACTCTGATAAATCCAAAAGGTCATAAACCCTTGGCTCCCCTTCTCGGAGATAAAAGACGACCTCACCCAAACGCAGACCATCTTTCAAGAGTCCCATTTCATCGTCGTACTGATAAAAGACCTCGTCACCATCGACCTTGAGCTGAATCGGTCTTTCCTGTTGAGAAAGGTAGACTTGGGCCTTTTCAGTCGCCCCGACCAAGACCGTCTTATCTGCACTCAGTTCTACTTCATAACGCAGACCTTGGCTGTAGAAAATGATTTGTTTTTTCATAATTTCTCTCCTTGGTCTACTTAATTGCTAGAGGAACTACTTGGAACAGGTTTCTTCTCAGATGAAGGTTTGCTTTCAGAAGCCTTGTCTTGCGGATTAGGAGTTGTAGAAGCATTGGAGCTTGATTCACTCGTTAGTAGCTCACTTCGACTATCCCAGTATTTCTTATACTCGCTTTCCAAAGTATTCAACTTACTTTCACGGTCTTTCCCTGACAAGTTGCCATCTTCTCGAACCTGCTTGATTTCCTGAGTCAAAGCATAGAGAATCAAGTCACTGTCGTTAATCCGTTTCGCAATATCAAGAGCCTCTTCAAAGCGATTGCGCCCAACCTGGATCCAGTAAGTCAAATAAAGCTCATCTGACTTGAGTGTTACGTTGTTCAAGATGACTTTCTTTTGTTCAGAAGAAAATTCCAACCCCTGAATATAAGAGTAAGCCAACTCATACTTTTGCGTATTCAGCAAGCTAGCTGGATCAATTCTCTCTAATTCTGTAATAACACCACTATAATCCACTTTAATAAAGGCAGTATCTGCCTGCAACATCTTTTCTTTGAAAGGATTTTGCACAAAAATCAGATAGATCAGTGGAACGATCAACAAGACAACGCTGGCTGTTAACCAAATCGTTGCCAATTTAAAGACACGATGGCGTCTACTTGGAACCAAGACCAAATCTGCCCGTTCTTTCGCAGCCTTCTCCGTGTAGTACTTCTCCAAAACAGCTACTGCAGCCTCTACATCATCTGCCTGACATAGGTCATTTAAGAAGTCTGGCAAGGTCTCTAATTCCAAGGAACCATTATAAAGATCCATGAAATCCAAATCGCTAAATAGTGTTACTGTAAAACATTTAGCCTGGCGTAAAAAATCTTCTGAGGATATTGATTGAGGAACCATCAGACCAGGAATTCCACGATAAGCAATCTTAGCCTGAGCATCCTTGGTAATAAAGAGATTTACTGGGTGCAAAAGGAAAGTCACAGGTAACTCCAAAGCGCCCTCTAGACGAAAAACGTTTAGGGCCAAACGGATTCTTTCCGAAATGGTACGTTCCTTTATTTCCTCATAAGTCAGTCCATGAGCTTCGACTTGATAGGAGAAGGTGACACTATCCTCATCAGACACCATCGATTGCTCCAAAAAGAATGGATGATGCAAATCCAATAGTAAGAGTTCCCGTAAATCTTGACTCGCAACATCTGAACGTTTGAGTTTTAATTCCCAGTTTGTTTCATTTTTTTCATAGACAAACGATTGTCCACCAAATTCAAATTTTTCTTCAGCCACCTATATCTCCTCAATTTCTACTAAATCTCCTGTCGTCATAGGATAATCAGACAGATGTTTCCCTTCATCAATCAACAAACCTTTATTGACAATTCTTAATTGATATTTTTTTCGCTTGATACCTGGATTAAAAATCGTATCCACTTCTCGCACCAGCCGGCGCACTTCAATTCGCCGTGGAATGCGAATATCCACATCTCTTTCTCTCAAACGTAGGGTAATATTGATATGTTGCTCCACCTTTTACACGCCTCCTATGTCTGGTTTATCCTTTTCTAAATTATTTAGACAGACTAGTTGTAAAATTAGTCCATCCCTTCTACCATCACACGATAACTCATTACTGCCGTTGCTCCAAAAAGCAAGAAAATCAACACCACATAGAATATCTCTGGAAGAAAGTCATTCAGACCACCTTTTTCTACATGGCCTATATTTGTTTGGAACTTGATTGTTTTTTGAGCATTGGGCTGAAACAACTGTTCTTCAGAAGATTTTTTCACTGGTCTCTGTATAGCAGAAAACAGTTGGCCCCTTTCTGTGATCAACTGTTCCTCTTGATGCTGTTGCATGTCCTGCAACCTCTTTTGAGTCGCTTCATTAAAAAGCTCCTTGATTTGTTCAGACTGTAGACCAAATTTCAATCCCTCTTTCTTTTCAAGTCGGGAATCATCAATCTGCAGACTGTTATCCTTCAAATCATCTGCAGCAGCCCCAGAGACTGCTGCACATGTTACTAAGGTAAGAAGGAAAAGAATGATTTTCTTCATATTTCTAATTTCTATTCTTTCTCAGCTTGGCTTGCTTGAAACCACAAACTACTTTCTCTGATAAAAACATTTATAACAAGTAAAACAGCTATGACAACAATCGTTACAACAAAAGCGATAATTGCTGCTGGATGTCCATCAAAGTATCCTGAGAGCAAACCTTCTAATATCGATAACGCATTGAGATTTTTGATAAATGCTGGGAAACCAGTTAGACTTGCTGTTGTCCCAATAGCATTTGATAGGTAGACAAAGCTAATCATCATAAAGAAGGAGAGTCCCATACCAATCACTCGGAAATGTTTAAGCAATAGATATTGTCCTTGAATCAGTACAAATGCGGCTAAAACAATTAATAGAACCCAAGATGGTTGATACTCACGACCAACCTGTAGCTGAACACTTGATACAACACCAACTACCAATCCGACAACGAGACTTAAAGCAGATAGGATGGTTACCGTCATCAAGTCTGTATCATGTAACTTATCAAGTTTGAACTTATCTTTGACTTTGCGAATAACGTTTTGAGTTGCAAACAGATAGGCTGTAAAGAGGCTAACAATCTCCAATAGTAAAATCCATGTAAATGGACGGTAAACATTGACAGTCGCTTTCACTGAAGTAGCATTTTGGGTAACAGGATTGGATAAGAAGTTCAACAATACTTCGTTTGGCACCCCATTTTGATAGGCATTATTCAGAACCTTCACAAAGGATTCTACAAAGTTTCCATTGTTAGTCAATTCTTCGTTAAACTGCGTCATCAAGGAGTCAGCATCTTGTGACAACTTTTCAGTACTTGTTTGAGCGTTTGACAATTCACGATTGAAATTACCTAAAGTCTCATTCACAGACTCTGCAGCTTTGACATTACTTTGAGAAGATTCCTTCACACCCGTAGTTTCTGACAAGAGAGCTGCATAATCCGAATTTAGGGTAGCCAATTGATTATTAGTCTCTTCAAAAGCAGAATTGCTCCCCCCTTGCTTCTCAACCAAATCCTTTAGTTTTTCTTCCAACTGCTCGTACAACTCTAACTGTTTCTTGATTTTTGTATCCAATTCTTGGTTGGTAGCCAAAACATCCTTCACATTTTTTTCTAGAACAGGCTTGAGAGTAGTCAGTTCTGACAAGGCTTTATCTACTTTTCCTTTGACACCATCAGTTTCTTTATCGCTAGCAGGTGTAGTTAAGCTGTCTTCATATTTCTTCAGATTTGAATCAATCGCTTCAAACCAAATATCTGACAATGCTTTAGACACATTACTATTTTTTAACTCTTTGACGGTATCGTATGCTTGTTTGAGTGCTTGTACCTTTTGGTAGTCAGAAGCTATTTTCTGAACCTTTTGTCCATAAGTCACTGCTGCTTTCTGAACACGTAACACATCTACTGGAGCACTAGCTGCTTGGACATCATTCAAGGAGATATTAATTGATTTTAGCTCTGCTTTTGGAGCTGGACTTGGAGTCCCGGTTGAACCTGTAGTTGTAGTTGAGGTTGTCTCTGCAACACTATAGGCTACTTTAAAAGTCCCACCCGTCTTCAAATCAATTTCTTGACCAAACTCAACTGGTGTACCATCATAAGTGACTGAGTGAACTGTCACTCCTGATTCAGCTTTCCATGATACCTTAGCCTTTGTTCCTGTTCGTCCAACAGCACTCGTACTTGTGATTGCCTGACTTTCCAAATTCTTCAAATCAGTCGAATTAATCTCGTCACCAGGCTCTTTAATCGTTTTTAAATAAGTATAATCTACAGTAGGAATTGTGATCGGTGTCATACCAAAACCACTAAATTCTTCTCCACTAAAGTTTTCTTTTGGTAATTCTGAGATTGCAGAAGCCAACTGCTCTTTGAGAGATTCTTCAGCCTTCTCTAGGTCCTTGTTTGCAGCTTTATCCAAAAATTGCTTAAGAGTGATTTTGCTCTTCTCACTTGTTCCATAGTAAGTAGCTAATTTCTCATCAATAAAGTTATGAATATCCTTTTTATGATTTTCAAACTTGGTTCTTTCGTCTGTTAGATTGTTCTGTAAGCTAGCAATCTCTGTGCTGATGTTTTCTGCGACTGTTTTATAGGAAGGTACAACTTCAGATGACGTACCATCAGAGGATGCTGCTGTTCCGTCTATATTAGAAGTCAGACTACCTTGAGCTTTAATTAATTCCTTATAAGTTTTAATTTGTTCCTGAACGTCTTCCCGACTCTGAGAGATGAGCCCAGTGATAACATCCGCATGATTTTTCTTCTCATCTACTCTATTCTTAAGCAGAGTTCCAAACTTCTCACCATAGGCAATCTGCGAAACATCAAAACGACCAAAAATCTGTGAGTAGCTCTCCAAACCTGTTTTTAAAGCACTGTTGGCGTCAACTGATGAACTTGACATAGTATAGAGAGTTGGGAAAAGATTTTTAGAGTTGATAGCTGTATTATATAAATTCGTACGATAGTTTCCGATGTTGGTTGCTTGTATCTGTGAGCTAGCTTGAACATTCTTTTGTGCTGTATAAAGGTTGTTCAAAATACTAGCCATATACATGTCAACTAACTGACCATTCAAATCAGCAACAATATCTTTCGCTAGTTTATTTGCATCATTTTCTACTTGCAAATTTCCTTGCGCATTCACCTTATAATTGATGGTTGTCTTATCAACATTGATGCTGTTAATATCGAGTATTTTTTCAGAAAAGTCACTAGGAATTGTTAAAACGAGTTGGTATTTCCCACTTTCTAACCCAGAATCAGCTGCTCCACGAGGGACAACAGACCAATTTTGTGAATTATCACGCTCAATATTTTTTACATAACTAGCACCTAGATTGTATTCTTTTGTATCTACGTAGACAGGCTTATCTTCATTTACGATAGCTACATTTAATTTTGTCTGCTGATTAGCCTTTGCATTATTCTCATTGCTAATCGTTGTATTTTTTTGAACAGATAGATTCAAAAAAATAATCAATGCAAGCAACCCTAATGCCAACAGACTACTTCCTATATATTTAAAAATTCTATTCTTCTTCATATTACTTTAAATCTTCTCCGTCATAAAAAATAGGAAGGCTCTCGCCCTCCTAAAGCCACTTATATAACAAATTAAATTTGTGATGCAAGATCTTGGTCGTTTTGTTCAACAATTTCAGCAACCTTGTTCAACTGTGCATTGATTTCATCAAGCAAAGTTGCAAACTCCTCAATTTTTGGAGACAATTCTGTGAATTGGCGATCAAAGCTCTCAAAAGCAGCACCTTTCCAGTTGTCTCGGATAGTATTTTGTTCTTGAGTCAATGTACGAAGTACTTGTCTTACTTCCTCAGAACCTTGAGTGTACTTTTGAGCAGAGGTGCGCAATTCTTCTGTTGTTAATTGAATTAAAGCCATGTGAAACTCCTTTATATTAATTTACGCCCTCATTGTATCAATAATTTGCCTCAATTGCAAGTTTAAAATTCATTTTTTATTCTATTTATAAAAAAATAAGAGCTATTTCCATCTAAAAACTAGTAAGAAGGATTAAATTATCTACTTTTCTTGTATAATTACTTCTTTTTTTATCTATAATAACAAACTCATATCGTCCTTCTTTTATAAGGTATATTTGTCAAACGTTCTTTTCTTCTAACTTTCTATGAAAGTTTTTATTTTCTTGATGACGAGCTTCCAGCACATTCTCTATACGACTCTTATAAAGTTGATGATAGTTATCCAAATTGTTCTCTATCTCAAAGATATATGGTTGAATTTCAGCAAAACTACTGTCTCTGCATGCATAGGAAAGCGCCTCTAGGAGATTATCCGTCTCCCTACTAAACTTGTGGAAATCATCATCCAAATCCATCTCTAAACGCTCTAAGTCTCGTAATTTACGATTATGCTCATCCTCTAGTTTCTGAAGTTGCTTTTTATCCATCACAAGTTTTCTCCTAGTTTTTGATCGGACTTTGTAAAGCAGGGGTTTGCATGGTCTGGGTCAAGTAAGTTTCGGCAGCATCAGCGGCCTTGCCCTCAAATCCACCCTTAATATTGTTTACATAAGTCTTAGAAGCGTACTCTTGCATATCTGAAGCTGCTTCTTGCAACTTTTTAGCTAACTCCACTCCTTTAGCAAGGATTGACAGTTCTTTTGCAGTTACTAAGGCCCTGACTGCTTGGCGTTCTTGTTCCTTCATTCTTTCTTTGAAGCCACTGTCGAGTTGCTCTCTTGTAATTAAAGTATCCTCATCCGTTAGGACTAACATTCTTTCCCCTCCATGTTTGTTTTACATCCGCCAATAGATTGTTAAAATCTTCAGCACTATTTGTATCTATGGTTTCAAAGGAACCACTAGCTTTAACCAGGCTTTCCCCTAGTTGCTCAATTTGTGTCAGGAAGGATGTTGCTGCAGTCTTCGTGTCACTTGCAACGCCTTCATCCCAAAAGCTTGTTGTGTCAAAACCGGAAAGTAGATTTGTAACTTCTGGCTCTATGTCAACTGTAGTGGGTGACCTATAACTAAGCACGAGAGGAGACGAAGTTCGTCTTCTCTTTTGTGATATTCAAAGCGATATAGATACGCTGTTTAAAGTTTT
>NZ_JAUMZR010000038.1:0-19571 GCF_030528045.1 Streptococcus sp. | reverse complement strand
TTCGTCTCCTCTCGTGCTTAGTTATAGGTCACCCACTACAGTTGACATAGAGCCTGAAAAGCTAGGAAACTGTTCAAACTCGCAAAGACAGATACAGTTCCTAACTTTCTTGTTTTTATTTGTAAAAGATGGAATAGATTATTTTTCCTGTTCTTGGTCACTAAGTCCTTTAACTGCCTTCTTAAACTCAGACAGCATTTTACCGATTGATTCACCCAGTTCTGGTAAACGTTTTGGTCCAAAGATTAAGAGTGCACCTAGAACAATGATAATCAATCCTGGAGCACCGATATCACGTAAGATTCCCATTCTTTTCTCCTTTCATTTTTTTCTTCATAATACTCTTGCTAATTGCAATACTAAGCTCATAGAGCGAGATTAAAGGAATTGTCATGGCTAAATCGCTGATAAAATCAGCTGGTGTCAAAATAACAGCTAGCACCAGTAAAATAAAATAAGCGTAACGACGATAAGCAACTAAGAAGGCTGGCCCAATCAAGCCAATCGACGTTAAAAAAGCGATAATGATAGGCAATTCAAAGATGAATGCTAAAGGGACGGTTGTTTGAAAAACAAAGTCTAAGTAGTTCTGAGCCGTTAATTGGGTTTCAAATAATCCTTCCCCAAGTCCTAAAAGCACTTGAAGTAAGGCAGGCGTTACAAAGTAGAATCCAAAGGCTAGTCCAAGTAGAAAGCAAATAAAACTAGCTGGAATATAGGCAAAAATGGCTCTTGCTTCTTCTATTTTCAAGCCTGGTTTGATAAAACTCCAAATCTGATAAATTGTAAAAGGTAGCGTAATGGTAAAGGACATCAAACTTGCCAAGCGCAAATAAATCCACAGAATATCATTTGGACCTAATACAATCAACTTTTGATTAAAGGACTGAGTTAGATAATAGTATAGCTGATCTGCAAACAATAAAGCTCCACAGAAGACTATAAAAAAGCAGGCTATAACAACAATGAATCTCTTTCTAAATTCTACCAGATGTTCAATAATTGTCAATTTTTTTGTATCCATCTACTTTTCACCCTGTCTCAATGTGACAACCAAAACAATTATCAAAAAGACTAGCTGACTTCCTAAACCTTCCCAACTTGGATAGATGCCCAATAATTCGATAGTAGGGAAACCTGACAATAAGTGGTTCGGTGCCATATTGGTCAGCTGGAGAGCATGTACACTAACACCTAGCATCTTAAAGGCAAGAGCATAAATCATCCAAGTTAAGATAAAGAAGATCTTGTGAGGGAGAATAAATTGACTCGCCTTGTTCATCAGAAATGCGATAACTAGCAAGACGAACAAAGCCAGAGAAATACCTAGAATAAAGTCAAAACTAGATATTCTCGGTAAAATTCCTACGTAAAATAGAATGGTCTCCGCTCCTTCACGGAAAACAGCTAGAAAACTAAGAGCAAACATGGAAATGAATGAACCAGTCTTGGTCACCGTTTTCATCTGGGAATCCATAAAGTCATTCCATTTTTTGACCGAGGATTTACTGTGAAGCCAGATACCAATCAAAATCATCATCACTACTGCGAAAATTCCAACAACTCCTTCGATGATTTCACGATTGGCCCCTGATGTTACAGCAGGAAAAGCAATTTGAAGTATAAATGCAATCACTAGACTCGCAGCTATTCCTGATAGTGCTCCACCATATACCCACTTGAGTCCTTTGCGCATCTTGGCTGCTTTCAAGGTCGTCACCAAGGCCATGACGATTAAGAGAGCCTCTACCCCTTCTCTAAGAAGAATGAGCATAGCATCAAAGGCATTGTAACTTGCGCTGGTATCAATTTGAGATAAATCCGAAATCAGTTTTTCTAATTTTTCTTGATATTCCTTCTCACTTCCCTTGACCATAATCACAGGGCTTTCACTTTCCACTCGGGTATAGAGGGAAGGATTGGTCGTGCTAACAGAACCCTCAATCGTTGGCCAGATAGTGATGAATTCCTTCATACTAGCTGCTCCTGATGCTTGGTCACCAGCTTGGAATTGTTCCAAAGCCTTCTTCAAAAGGGCAATGCTGTCTTTGAGACTTAAATCAGAAAATGCTTCTGCGACTTCTTTTCCAGTTACAAAATCATCAATAGCCTTTTTTAAGTCCTCAAAGGAAGTCTGGATGGAGTTAAAATCAGTAGGTTCAGTTTCTATGCTACTCCGTAAGAAAGAAATAGCTGTTTCTACTTGACCATAATGAGCTGTACTGTTGTCACGGACAACACTCTCATTGATCGTCCAGGTTGAATTCATCTTTTTATAAGCTTCTCGGATTTGCTCTATATCTTTTGAAGTAATTGCCTTATCCAGAACCTCAAAACGCGGTCTTAGTCGACTAACAAGCTTTTCTTTTTCAGCATCAAGATCTACTGGATTTTGCTCTTTCTCAAATGCAAGAAGAGCAGATGAAATCTGTGTCAGATTTTCCTCACTTATATCTCCTGTCAGAGCAAGCTTTTCCTTGACGACCTTACCAGATTCCGAATCAGAATGTTCTACTTTTTCAAAATCCGTCGCCATTTCTCTAACAAGAGCTTTGGCTTCTGCCTGATTATCATTTTTTACAGCCTTAGAGGCATCCGT
This sequence comes from Streptococcus sp., assembly GCF_030528045.1. Classification (GTDB taxonomy): domain Bacteria; phylum Bacillota; class Bacilli; order Lactobacillales; family Streptococcaceae; genus Streptococcus. The sequence goes on along the minus strand of NZ_JAUMZR010000038.1, from coordinate 16,972 downwards.
TATCTTTACAAAATATGAGCTCAGACTTTCCTGTGCGCTAACGGGAAAAACAGCTAACAAGAGAAAAGACAAAGCTAAGAAACAAATGTTAATCTTCCAATAATTTTTGACCAATATAGCCTCCTTTCTCTACTCCACCAAAGCAGGCAAAAAGACCGCTACCGATGTGGGTTACATACTCATTCATCTTGTCTGTAGCTCCGAGGTTGGTTTGAACCTTGACAAAATGATCTGGATCCTTTTGGAAAGAGATAAAGAGTAAGCCTGTGTCAAATTGTCCAGTTTTTTCATCAATGCCATCTGAGTATGAATAGGATCGGCGTAAGAGAGGCTTATCTACCTCTTTGGCTAATCGAACATGCGAATCATCTGGCAAAAGACTCAAATCTACTTCATCAAACTCATCCTTCTTACCAAAGGGAGCGCCACTTTCCTTGTAGCGACCAAAGGTATTTTCTTGCTCTTCAAGATTGGTTCGATCCCAAGTATCGAGAAACATCTGGATGCGGCGAACAGCCATATAGGATCCATTTTGCATCCAATCCTTGCTGTCTGCCCAGACAACACGATCAAAATCCTTCTCTTTGGTCACATTGGCTGTTCCATCCTTGAAACCAAAAAGGTTGCGGGGTGTCTCCAGACGATCTCCAATGGCTGCAAAACCTGACTGACTCCAACGGAGAGTCACCGCATTTCTCCCTTTACGGATAAGGTTGCGAATAGCATGAAAAGCAACTTGCTCGTCATCTGCACAGGCTTGGATAACAATATCTCCCCCAGTATATTTTTCACGCAGTTGCTCTTTTGGGAAGGGTGGTAAATCCTTAAAAAGTTGAGGACGTTTTTGTTCTAAATTCATTTTTTTCAGGAAACTTGCAGACACTCCAAAAGTCAACGTTAAACGATGAGGGTTGAGCCCGACTGTTTCACCAGTGTCACTGGGTGGCAAGAGAGCATTCTGACCATCTTTTTTAACCAATTCCCCCTCGACCAACTTGGCACTATAATCCGTCCAATCCTTGAACAACTGGATAATCTTATCTTTATCTGTCGTATGCAAATCTAGGACAACAAAATAAATATTCTTCTGCATAGGGGTTGTAATACCCGCTTGGTGTTTGCCATAAAAAGCAATCTTTTCATTACCGTACGAGATGTTTTCTTGATTTCCTAGCTTAGGTGCGAAAAAAGCAGAAGCACCAGAGAGCCCTAGCGCTAAACCAGCCCCTCCAATCCCTGCTTTTTTTAGAAATTCTCGACGGTCCATCTTTTTCTCAAAAAACTTTTCGTCTTTATCAGTCATACTGCTTATTCTCCATCAAGAAATTTACCCATTTGTGATAGAGGCTCACCAAGTTTTGTCACAGCTTCGGACAATTCTTTAGTGGCTTCTTTTGACAAATCTGTATACAGTTTGTAGTGTTCTTTGTCTGTCATATGTTTGTCTAGCAAACTGTTGACAGATTTAAAATCTGCTTCCAATTCTTTAACTAAATTAGCATCTGATTTTTCAAGTAAAGGTTTAAAGAGTTGGAAAATTTTCTCAGCACCTTCAATATTAGCTCGGAAGTCGTACAAATCAGTATGAGAATAGATTTCCTCTTCGCCAGTAATCTTACTTGTCGCTACTTCGTTAAGCAAGTCAACTGCCCCAGTCAACATAACCTTGTAGTCCACATCTACAGTCGCAATCTTAGCCTTCAATTCTTTGATATCATTGACTAATTGATCACCGTATTTTTCGGTCCCTTTTGTGGTATTATCTTCCCAAAGGATACGCTCAATACGGTGGAAACCAGACCAGCCTTCCTCGGTCTTATTTTCATCTACGTAGTCTGCTAAACGAAAGTCAATCTTGACATCTGACTCACCAAAGCTCTCAGCTATGGGTTCTGAACGCTCATAAGACATACGAACTAATGGATAAGCTTTCTTTGCTTCCTCCAGTCTCCCCTCTTTCAAAAGTTGAACAAAGCCCTCCGTATCAGTCAAAAGTTTATCAATTTGCTCTTGTACAAAAGTCTTATAGTCAGCAGTGGCCTTATCCAGCATTTTTTGCTTGTCTTCAGACAGTGCTGTCACCTTAGAGGAATCATTTGTCTCGGTTGATTTTTCAAAACGGACTGCACATGCTGTCAATAGCAAGGCTGAAGATAAAAGGACAAAACCTAGTTTTTTCATTGTATACTCCTATTGGTTCAGAAAGCCTGAATTTATTTTACGCTCTATTATAACATGTATTTCCTCATTTTTCAATAAATTGTCAGAAAATTTAATATTAGCTATCTAAAACAAACAATAGACTTTTGCTCCTAAAATTGGTAAAATAAAAGAGAAAATAATAGAAAAAGGAAACTATAAACCGCTATGATGAACATGCAGAACATGATGCGCCAAGCACAAAAACTTCAAAAACAAATGGAACAAAGTCAAGCAGAACTTGCTGCGATGGAATTTGTCGGAAAATCTGCTCAGGATCTTGTCCAAGCAACCCTAACTGGTGATAAGAAAGTGGTCAGCATTGACTTTAACCCAGCAGTTGTAGATCCAGAAGATCTCGAAACCCTTTCTGATATGACTGTGCAAGCGATTAACGCTGCACTTGAACAAATTGACGAAACGACTAAGAAGAAACTCGGTGCTTTCGCTGGAAAATTGCCTTTCTAATCCACAAAAAAAGAGAAACAGATGTTTCTCTTTTTTCTTAGAAATCAAAGAATTCCATTGCTTTCTTTAAGAGTAATTCCGTGTATTCCGGATCGTCTTGAGCCATTGTGACTTGTGACTGGACCATTTCAAGATCATCCGTTATCACGCCATCTGCGCCAAGGCGAACTGCTTTATCAAATGCCTCCGAACCATTTACGGTCCAAACATAGAGTCTCTGATCAGTTGTCCAGAGTTTATTGACAAAGTATTCATCCAAAGTCGAGTACTCCATAGTGTAACCCGTTGCCTTGGTTCTTGGGAAGATACTGTTATAGGGAAGAATAAAGTAAACTGGAATTTCAGAATCATAAGTCAACACTTTATCTATCACATGGTAGTCTAGCGATTGCATCTGATGTCCATATTTCTTGATAGTCGCTCCATACTTTTCGAGGAAATGGTCCATCATTTGCGGACTATCTTTTTTACTGGTCTTAATCTCAATCAGCAATTTTTGGTTTAAAGCATTTGCACGCTCTAAATAGGCATCAAAGCTTGAAATCTTTGTTTGATAACCATTCTCGTAAATATCTGTATTTGTTAATTCATCCAGAGTCAAATCTTGCGGTGTAGCATTAATACCTGTTAAATTTTTGAGGTTAGCATCGTGCATCATCACGAACTGACCGTCTTTCGTTTCCTGCACATCCATTTCGATGAGATCTGGTTTTAGTTGAGCTGTTTTTTCTAAAGACTGCACAGTATTTTGAACACCGTTTTTATTACTTACTCCTCTGTGCGAAATCACTAAAGGTGTATTGGTATCTGGAGTTTCCAGATAAACGTAGCCTTCTATGGCAAAGAAGATGCTTGCACACCCCATAACACCCCATCTCATCAGATGATCTTTCTTTCGCCTTGGCATGATCTCCAACTCCTCTCCTGTAAGGAAGGAAACAAACTTCACTAGGAAATAAGTCAGGGTCATGTAATGGAAATTTTTAATCAAGACAAAATTAATCACACCGAGAATCAAGGACTCTTTTTGAGTTAGATTATCCATCACTACTTGTGCAAAAAGCAAAGGAATTAACAAACCAAAGAAGAAGAGATACGTTTTAATGATAATGAGTAAGAGATGCCAAGAGAAGAAGAGGACATTTTTCTTTGTCTTTTGGAGACTATATTTCACACTTTCTCTTACGGTCTTTCTTTCAAAGAGAATCTTAGGAAGGGCAAACATAAATCGGACAGAGATGTAGAGAAAGATCCAAGCGGATGCTATGATCATCAGACCTACCAGCCAATGCTTACCTTCCCAATAATTCACAATAAAATCAGGGATAATAATCTTGTTGAGGTAGTAGATTTTTAAAATCTTACGGATGAACGGGAAAAGCAAAGCAATGTAAAAAAAGACAAAGGCCATCTTACAAAAGCTCAATCGCTTAACGAATAGAAAGCTCTGGTGAAATACTTTTCTACTGTACTCAATTAAAGTTCTCTTTTCATGATAGAGAAGGTGACGAGCTCCTATAAACAAAAGACAAATCTGGAAATAGGCAACCAGGAGATTGATTGCAATTAAGATGAGAAAGGCTAAACTGATAAAAGGCGAGCCTTGTATAATCGCCCAAAAGTTATTGTAGGAGATAAACAAATAGCCGGTTTGTCTCAGAAGGATGCCAGCAATCCATGAATTTAATGGTAGCCAGACAAACTCAACCATCATAAATATCAAGAAAAATAGAAATAAAATCTTATCTAGGTTATAGTATATCTTCCTAAAACCTAGCTTCTTAGGTTTTTCAGGTTTCATAGGCACTCCTAGTCTAAAAATTGGGATAAATCTAAGCCACCGAAAGGATTATTAATAGAAAAACTACTCTGGTCTTCTATTAATAGCTTTCCTTCATCCGATTCCAAAAAAGCTTCGTAAACACGCGCCGTCATGCGGGCATCCTCTAAACTGTTATGAGACTTCCCGTGAAAGCCTAAAAAATTCGCCACAGTTTGCAATTTAAGATTGGCTATGCCGTGTAAATCAGAACTACGGCGTTCAAAAGCCTCCTCATATAGATCAACCTTATACTGGTCACGATAATCAATACCATGCTCCAAGAGAATAGGCAAATCACTCTTAGTTGCATTGTATCCAACAATAGGTAAGTCGCCAACAAATGCTTGAAAGTCCTTTAAAACTTGTTCTACTTTTGGCGCATCTTTCAAGGTTTCAGCTGTGATTCCAGTCAAACCATTGATAAAACTCTTCAATGGGGCTGTAGTATAAACATAAGAGTCAAAAGCAGCACATTCTTGCCCATCTTGAAAATGGACTGCTGATACTTGAATTAAATGGGGAATCCCCTCGTGTTGATTGAATTCCAAATCAAAGGCGATATAATCTCTTAATTTTTCCATTATTTACCTCAATTACTACCCAAACTAAACTATAAATAATAAAAGAAGCCATTAGGTTAGTGAGTAACCCAAACAGCTTCTTTATTTTCCTCCAAAAAGGCGAGCAAAAAAGCCTTTTTTGGTTGCTTGGACTTCTTCTTTTGCTTGGTCCAACTCGAGTTTCAAGGTTTCTTGATCCTTCATGGCTTGAAGAGTTAACTGTTGCTGTTGATCCAACTGTTTGTCCTTTTCAGCAATCTGGCGGTCTTTAATACGCATCTGTTCATCTTTTTCTGATAACTGGCGGTCTTTGGCCTTGAGCTGCTCGTACAAGCGAAGAATTTCAGCGTTTTTCTCATCAACCAAGATTTCCATCAGTTCACGTTGTTTGACATCATCACTGACTGGTTCATCTTCAAAAATCGTTTTTTTGTAGATTTCCTCTAGCTTGATCAAGCCACTTCGAGTAACTACGGTTACACCTTTGTCATTTTTTTTCGTGTCCTCTTCTGGAAGTTCTTTGACACGATTGTTGATTGCTTGACGAGATAGTCCTAAGACCTCTGCAATCTCACTGACGGTCATTTCAATACTCATAATATCCTCTGAAACGTTTTCTAGCTTTTCTTTATTTAAATCTTATCATAAGCTAGATAAACTGTCAAATTTCCGCTTAATCTAAAGCCTTTAAAAAGGCTAGTAATACTTGGGCAGAGCGACGTCCAGCTTCGGTAATAAACTCATCAAAAGAGATAGAGGCTTCGTGATTGGCATTGTCACTCATGGCACGAATGACTAGGAAAGGTAGGCCAAGAGCCTGAGCTGCTTGTGCAATAGCAGCCCCTTCCATTTCAACTGCTAAAACATCAGGGAAGTGGGATTTGATACTAGCAATTTTATCATTACCAGCTATAAAGCTATCTCCTGTAGCAATCAAGCCTAGATGCCAGGTCTGTTCTAACTGAGATAGACTCTCTTGGATTTTGGCTACAAAGGTTTTATCTGATTCAAAGTAAAGAGGTTGACCAGCCATTTGTCCATATGCATAGCCAAAAGCAGTCACATCCACATCATGGTAAGCTAGTCTATCTGCAATCACGACATCACCAACAGCAATCCCTTCAGCAAGAGCACCTGCTGATCCTGTATTGATGATAGCTTCTACTTGGAAGTGGTTAGCTAACACCGCTACACTCATAGCCGACATGACCTTTCCAATCCCACTCTGAACTAGAACGACTGCAGTTTTGCCAACAGAGCCTGTGTAGTATGTATTTCCTAAGACTTGGACTTCTTGAGGTTTATCCAAATTCTGAGTCAAATATACGAGTTCTTCTGGCATGGCAGCAATGATTCCAATTTTCATTTCAAGTCCTTTCAATTACAAGAGTTTCATCGCTAAAATTAACAAAATCAAAAGTAGGATAACTGCAAACAAGATGCGATTGAGTTTCGAATTAAAAACATTTCTCTTAGTGTTCTCAATGCGGCGACTCTTATGAATTGTTGGTTCTACTTCGATTGTAAGTGTATCTTGACTAAAACCGTGGTCTCTAGAGCGTGAATAACCAAAATGTTGTGAAGATGTTGGTAGGATCTTTGTTTCCTCATCATCTTGAAGAGGTGGTCCTGAGATTTTCTCACCACGATTGGCACGTTCAATCATTTCGTCTGTTAATAAAGGTTTTCCCATGGGTTGCTCCTCTATTTCTTTTGTAGTTCCCAGTACTGGATCGCCATAATGGTCTTGGCATCACAGATATGACCTGACTGGATCAGGTTCTTGGCTTCCTCTAGGCTTACTTCTAAAACTTCCAAAGTTTCATCATCATCTTGTGGGCGAGGATTTTCCACCTTGACCAAATCACTAGCGAGGTAGAGTTTTAGTTTTTCATTACAAAATCCAATCGCAGAATAGAAATCGTACAACAGTTCTAGCTTACCAGTGTAGGCAACTTCTTCTTCCAATTCACGAAGGGCCGCCGCCATTGGATCAGCATTTTCACCAAGTTCTAGTTTACCAGCAGGAATCTCATAAGAAACCGCCTCAATAGCTTTTCGGTATTGCTTAACGAGAACGATTTTGTCCTCAGCTGTCACAGCTAGTACACACACAGCTCCATTGTGAAAAATCAAGTCACGTTGGGCAGTACCCTTTCCTTCTGGTAGTTCCACCTGGTCTTGTACTAGTTTGAAAATAGGACCTTGATAGATTTCCTTCCGACTAATCGTTTTTTCTTCAAATTCCATGACAGACTCCTACTGGTTCTTTGGATGATGAGGGAGGCGAGTCGCATATTCATCTTTGTTGACCTGACGTCCACGGCCGATAGCAATGGCATCAGCAGGAACATTCTTGGTAATGGTTGAACCCGCTCCAACCAGAGAATTATCACCAAGTTCTACAGGAGCAATAATAGTTGAGTTTGAGCCAACAAAGACATTATTGCCAATGATAGTTTTGTATTTATTTTTGCCATCGTAGTTGACTGTAATAGTTCCTGCACCAAAATTAACGTTGCTACCCACTTCACAGTTTCCAATATAAGTCAAATGACCCGCCTTGGTATTTTCACCGATTGAAGATCCTTTTACTTCAACAAAATTTCCAATGTGAACTTGAGCAGCCAGACTTGAACCTGGACGAATATGGGCATAAGGGCCAACAGTCACGCCGTCTGCAACTGTACTTTCCTCAATCATAGAGTTGGTAATCACAGCTCCAGCTCCGATAGTGCTATCCACTACATAAGTACCGTTTGTCAAAACAGTCTCAGCACCAATCTTCGTTTGACCTTTCAAGGTAACATTAGCTTCGATTTGGACTTCGGGAGCAATCTCAACATCAATGTCGATGTAAGTTGCTTCCGGATTGACAAAGCTAACACCATTAACCATATGCTTTTGGTTGATACGGCGACGCATCACTGCTTCCGCAGTCGCTAGAGCTACACGGTCATTTATCCCAAGACTTTCATCAAAATCCTTGAGAGTATAGGCCCCAACCTTTTCACCCGCATTACGGAAAATACCAATCACGTCAGTAATATAATACTCACCTTGGGCATTGTTGGTGTTGATGTTTTTAAGGGCTTCAAAAAGACGTTCATTGTCAAATACATAAGTTCCTGTGTTGATTTCCTTAATTTGCTTTTCAAAGTCTGTGGCATCTTTCTGCTCCACAATGCGAAGAACTTCAGCATTATCGTTACGGACGATACGACCGTATCCGAAAGGATTTGCCGCTTCAGCTGTTAAAATCGTCGCCACATTTTTGTGATTGATATGGAAATCCAAGAGGTTTTTCAAGCTTTCACCTGTAATCAGAGGAGTGTCCCCAGCAATAACCAAGGTGTGGCCAGTACGATTTTGGAGAATAGGCTCTGCCATCATGACAGCATGCCCAGTTCCTAGTTGTTCTGATTGGGTAACAAAGTCTGTCTGACCAGCTAATACTTGCTCAACTAGCTCAGCCTTGTGACCAACTACAGTAACTGTTTTTTCAGGTTGAATAGCACCAACACTACGAAAAACATGTTCCAACATCGAAATTCCAGCTACTTTATGAAGTACCTTTGGAAGATCTGATTTCATGCGAGTACCTTTACCCGCTGCTAAAATAATGGCATAATTTGACATAATCTTCTCTTTTCTCTAGAAATTCCCTTATATTATACCATAATTTAGTTTCTTAGAGTAAACAAACAGAGAAATAGGGAAAAGACGCCCATATATTCACTTTTTCCGATGTTTTCTTTGATTTTTTTATCTATTTACGTTAAACTATTTAAATATGAGAAAAAAGATTCATCCAGCTATTATTTTTACTTTATTTACTATATTTATAGCTATTTTGATCCTCAATAGACCAACTTATGAAGACCATCCTGTCAAGTCAAAACCCAATGCAGTCCAGGTTGAAAATCAGGCCTTGCATAATCTTGACAAACCTATTATTGACGTCTCTGGTTGGCAAAGACCTGAGGAAATCAACTACGATACCTTGTCTCAAAATATTTCTGGTGTTATTGTTCGTGTCCACAATGGGGGTCAGCATACTGAAACAAATAATGCCGCCTATGCCAATGGTGTCGATAAAGCCTATAAAAATCATATTTCAGAATTTCAAAAGCGGAATGTTCCAGTTGCTGTTTATGCCTATCTAGCAGGTACTAGTAAGGAAGAAATGGAAAAAGCTGCTGAGGTTTTCTACAATGCTGCTTCTCCATACAACCCTAGTTACTATTGGCTCGATGTTGAAGAAAAAACAATGTCCGATATGAACGAAGGTGTTGAAGCTTTTAGGGCTAAACTAGAAGCCCTTGGCGCCAAAAATATCGGAATTTACATTGGTGTTTATTTCATGCAAGAGCATAGTATCAATACAGATAAGTTCTCTGCTGTCTGGATTCCATCTTATGGAACGAATTCAGGTTACTTCGAAACCACGCCTAATACTGATTTAGACTATGACCTCCATCAATATACTTCAAAAGGAAGAATTGCTGGATTTGAACATCATTTAGATATTAATCTCATTTCTACCTTGAAGGAAAAAGAAGAAAACTTCAGAAAACTATTTTTAAGACCATAAGACAAGTGAAAATTGCTCTCTTTTTCACTTGTTTTTTCATTTTTTTCTCGTCTGTGTTATAATTGATAGAATAGAGAAAGAATTTTATGAAATTGAGGATTTTATGATGTTTTCATGGATTGCAAGAGTTATTAAAGGAATCGTCATCGCCTTAGGATTTATCCTACCTGGAATTTCTGGCGGTGTTTTAGCAGCTATTTTGGGAATTTACGAGCGAATGATTAGCTTTCTGGCTCATCCCTTTAAGGATTTTAAAGAGAATGTCCTATACTTTATCCCAGTAGCAATCGGGATGTTGCTAGGCATTGGTTTGTTTTCTTATCCAATCGAGTATCTGCTAGAAAATTACCAGGTCTATGTTTTATGGAGTTTTGCTGGAGCTATCATCGGTACAGTTCCAAGTCTCCTTAAAGAATCTACTCGAGAATCTGATCGTGATAAGATTGACCTAGTCTGGTTCTGGACTACCTTTATCCTTTCAGGCGTCGGGCTCTACGCACTAAACTTTGTTGTTGGTTCTCTCAGTGCTAGTTTCGCTAGTTTCATCTTAGCGGGTGCTCTTTTAGCCCTAGGTGTCTTGGTGCCTGGTTTAAGTCCGTCAAATCTACTCTTGATTTTAGGGCTGTACGCTCCAATGCTAACTGGTTTTAAGACCTTTGATTTATTTGGTACCTTCCTTCCTATTGGGATTGGTGCAGGTGCAACTCTTATTATCTTTTCAAAATTAATGGACCATGCCTTGAACAACTACCACTCCCGTGTTTATCACTTTATTATTGGAATTGTGCTATCAAGCACCCTCTTGATTTTGATTCCAAATGCTGGAAATGCTGAAAGTATCCAATACACTGGACTTTCTATTGTGAGCTATGTTCTCATCGCCTTCTTCTTTGCACTTGGTATTTGGCTTGGTATCTGGATGAGTCAATTGGAGGATAAGTATAAATAATGGCAAAGAAAGTTAAGATTAAAAAAAACTTGGTCGAACAAATCTTGACCAAGGCGGGTATTGACCATTCTGGTATTCAGATCAATGCGCTTGAGGGTGAACTTCCTTCGGAATATGATCGAACTCATATCTTTAAAACCTTGGCTCTATTAGGAGACAAAACAGGGCCAATCATCGGAATCGTTCCCATAACAGAACACCTCGCTGAGAAAAAACTAGCAAAGGTTTCTGGTAATAAAAAAGTCAGCATGATTCCTCAAAAAGACCTAGAAAAAACGACAGGCTATATTCATGGGGCTAATAACCCCGTCGGCATTCGCCAAAAACACAATTATCCCATTTTTATTGATCAGACTGCTTTGGATTTGGAAAAAATGATCGTCTCTGCTGGAGAAGTCGGGCACAGTATCATCATCCGACCTCAAGACTTAGCCACCTTTGTAAAAGCAGACTTTGCTGATATCTTGGAGGAAAACAACTGATGAAACTCTATTTTGTCCGTCATGGTCGGACTGTCTGGAATCTTGAAGGACGTTTTCAAGGTGCTAGCGGTGACTCTCCCCTTCTTTCAGAGTCCATTGACATCCTAAAACAACTGAGTCAACATCTCAAGGAAATTCCTTTTGATACGATTTATTCTAGTGATTTACCCAGAGCGGTCAAATCTGCTGAAATTATCCAGAGTCAACTCCAATCCCCTTGTCCTTTGAAGAGCATTCCTGACCTACGTGAATGGCAACTTGGCAAACTAGAGGGATTAAAAATTGCTACGCTCAATGCCATCTACCCACAACAAATCAAGGCCTTTCGCTCTAATCTGGCTCAGTTTGATACGAGGATGTTTGAAGCCGAATCTCTCTACTCTACGACTCAGCGAACCATTCAGTTTATCAAATCTCTGAAAGAAAGTCCGGCTGAAAGAATTTTGATTGTCGGGCATGGGGCAAATCTCACTGCTAGCCTACGCACTCTCTTAGGCTATAAAGAGGCTCACCTTCGCAAAGATGGAGGCTTGGCCAATGCTAGTCTGACAGTTTTAGAGACCGATGATTTTGAATCCTTCACTCTGGAAAGATGGAATGACACTTCCTATCAAGAAAAATAATGGAACTTGATCTTAATAGTCAAGTTCTTTTTAGTTTTCAAAGAATATCCGTGAATTTCTCTGCTATTTATGATAAAATGGGAGTATCGCAAAAAATGACTCATCGTATTAAATTTTGAGTAAAATTAGGAGGAACCCATGTCTACAGAACATATGGAAGAACTAAATGACCAGCAGATCGTTCGCCGTGAAAAAATGGCTGCGCTCCGTGAACAAGGAATTGATCCCTTCGGAAAACGTTTTGAACGTACTGCTAACTCTCAAGAACTAAAAGACAAATTTGCAGAACTTGATAAAGAACAATTACATGAATTAAATGAAACTGCTACTATCGCTGGACGCTTAGTAACTAAACGTGGTAAAGGGAAAGTCGGCTTTGCCCATCTTCAAGACCGAGAAGGTCAAATCCAAATCTACGTTCGTAAAGACGAAGTTGGTGAAGAAAACTACGAAATCTTCAAAAAGGCTGATCTCGGTGACTTCCTCGGTGTCGAAGGTGAAGTCATGCGTACGGATATGGGAGAACTTTCTATCAGGGCAACTCACATTACACACTTGTCTAAAGCACTTCGCCCACTTCCAGAGAAATTCCACGGTTTGACTGACGTTGAAACAATTTATCGTAAACGTTACCTGGACTTGATTTCTAACCGTGAAAGTTTTGAACGCTTTGTCATTCGTTCAAAAATCATCTCTGAAATCCGTCGTTATCTAGATCAAAAAGGTTTCCTTGAAGTGGAAACACCTGTTCTTCATAATGAAGCCGGTGGTGCTGCTGCTCGTCCATTTATCACTCACCACAATGCCCAAAACATTGACATGGTGCTTCGTATCGCGACTGAGCTTCACTTGAAACGCCTTATCGTTGGTGGTATGGAACGTGTCTATGAAATTGGCCGTATCTTCCGTAACGAAGGAATGGACGCCACTCATAACCCTGAATTCACTTCTATCGAAGTTTACCAAGCTTATGCGGACTTCCAAGATATCATGGACTTGACGGAAGGTATTATCCAACACGCTGCTAAAGCAGTTAAAGGTGATGGTCCTGTTAACTACCAAGGAACTGAAATCAAAATCAATGAACCGTTTAAACGTGTTCACATGGTAGATGCTATCAAGGAAATTACTGGTGTAGACTTCTGGCAAGACATGACTTTCGAGGAAGCTAAAGCTATCGCTGCTGAGAAGAGAGTTCCAGTTGAAAAACATTACACTGAAGTTGGTCACATCATCAATGCCTTCTTTGAAGAATTTGTCGAAGAAACCTTGATCCAACCAACCTTTGTCTATGGACATCCAGTAGCAGTATCTCCACTCGCTAAGAAAAATCCTGAAGACGAACGCTTTACTGACCGTTTTGAGCTCTTTATCATGACTAAGGAATACGGTAATGCCTTTACTGAGTTGAACGACCCAATCGACCAGCTTAGCCGTTTCGAAGCCCAAGCAAAAGCTAAAGAACTTGGTGATGATGAAGCAACAGGTATTGATTACGACTACATTGAAGCTCTTGAATACGGTATGCCACCAACAGGTGGTTTGGGTATCGGTATCGACCGTCTCTGCATGCTCCTCACTGATACAACTACTATCCGTGATGTATTGCTCTTCCCAACAATGAAATAATACTCTTCGAAAATCTCTTCAAACCACGTCAGCGTTTCCTTGCCGTAGATATATGTTCCTGACTTTGTCAGTCTTATCTACAACCTCAAAACAGTGTTTTGAGCAGCCTGCGGCTAGCTTCCTAGTTTGCTCTTTGATTTTCATTGAGTATAAGCTCTTATCCTCTGGTACTTGCCAGAGGATTTTTCGATACAAAAAGAGACTGAGGAAAAACTCAATCTCTTTTCTTATTCTTGATTTTTAACTTGACTGGTGGCTACATCTTCCCCAAACCATTTCTGACTGATTTCCTGAAATTTTCCTTCTTGGTATAGTGAGATAAAGGCTTGATTCAAAGCAGCTAGCAAAGTTTTATCAGCAGGTCTAACACCCACTGCAAAAGCTTCACTTTCAAATCCAGCTGAAAAGACATTGTAGTCATTTAATATTCCTTCAGACTGGAGATAATAATTGGCATATACCCGGTCAATCAACAAGGCATCAATCCGGTCATTTTTCAAATCAATTAAGGCTTCATTAAAACTTTGGTATTGATTGGCCTTCTGATCTTTTACTCGATTCTTGAGTAGTTCGGGTTGTCCTTCAAAATTCAAATAGCCAGAAGATCCAGCCTGGGCCCCTAAAACTTTGTCAGTCATATCCTGAACTGAGTGGATATTTTGAGACTTTTTAGAGACCAAAACTTGTTGATTTTCCATGTAAGGAATGGTAAAAGCAACCTTCTCTTTCCGTTCATCTGTAGCTGTATAGCCATTCCAGATGGCATCAATGGTACCATTTTGTAGTTCGGTTTCTTTCATATCCCAGTCGATGGGTTGAAATTTAATCTGCATTCCTAGCTTTTCAGAGACAGCTTGAGCTAGGTCGATATCAAAGCCCGCATACTGGCCATTCTTTTCCTCAAATCCCATGGGAACAAAGGTATTGTCAAAGCCAATGGTAATGCTTCCCTGTTTTTGATATTTGGCCCAATTATCCTGATTTGGATCACTTGCCTTCTGAGTACAAGCCGTCAGGAAGAAGCTAAAGAACAGAGCAAGTACAAGGGCAATTTTCTTTCTCTTCATAGACACCTCCTAGTCCTACTTTGAATCAACCTTAAGGATCTGATCAGCAATATTTTCCGCAAACTGAAGATCGTGTGTCACAACAATCTGAGTCATCCCACGCTCTTTATTTTGAAGGATAAGTTTTTCTACTTCTAATCGCAACTCTGGATCTAAGGCTGATGTAGGCTCATCATATCCAATAATTTCTGGGTTTATCATCATGGCACGTGCTAAGGCCACTCGTTGTTTTTGCCCACCTGAAAGTGAGAAAGGAAAGGCATCTGCATGTCCTGCTAACCCAAGTTGTTCTAACAAACCACGCGCCTTCTTCTCAGCAACTTCCTTCTCCATGCTCATCGTTTTTATGGGCGACAGAGTTAAGTTATCTAGAACTGACAAATGCGGAAAGAGTTGAAAATCTTGGAAAACAAATCCCAGAAGATTACGCTTTTCTAGTTCGTCTATAGCTAGCGATTCGCCGTTATAGTAGATTTCCCCAGAATCGATGGTTTCCAGTCCAGCTAGCATACGTAATAGGGTTGTCTTTCCGCCTCCTGATGGACCTACGATTGCGAGGATTTGCTTTTCAGGAATTGATAGGCTGAAATTGGTTAAGATTTGTTTGCCACCAAAGGCCTTGTTAATGTTTCGTAATTCTAACATAGCAATCCTCCTATCTGTAATAACTGTACTTCTTCTCAAGTTTTTTCGCTACAATGGTTACAAGACCAATCATAATCAAATAAATCGCTCCAGCTAAAAACATAGGAACAAGACTGGCATCTCGATTGGCTGCTGTCCGACTAGCCAAAATCAAATCTGAAATCCCAAGGGCATAAACCAAAGAAGTATCCTTGACCAAACTCATGATTTCATTAAAGACGCTCGGTAAGACAATCTTTGTAACTTGAGGAAGAATGATATAGCGCACTGTGTCAAAAGGACTAAACTTCAAGACCTTAGCAGCCTCATATTGACCTTTAGGAATGGTTTCAATCCCACCACGAAAGATTTCAGCAAAGTAGGCTGCATAGTTCAATACAAAAGCGATCACAGCAGCAGGCAAACGATCTAAACGTATCCCAATGCTAGGAAGAACATAGTAAATAAAGATTAATTGCAAGAGCAAGGGAGTCCCTCGCATCACCCAAATATAAAGGTCAATCAGATAATGGAGGGGTTTCCAGCGGACTTGTAAAGCAAAGGCAACGACAATACCTAAAGGAATTGAAAAAATTAAAACCAGAGCAAAGACTTGAAGTGTCATACTTGCACCGTTCAATAAACTTGGTAATATCTCAAACATATAAGACATACTGCACCTCCTAAAAATTATTGTTCCTATTATAGCATAAATAAACAATTTAGCAAGTGTTTTTGTAAAAAAATTCTATAATTCTTGAACTATACACCTTTATCTAAGAAATCAGAGCGAAATATCATCTTGAATAATTCGAAGAATTATAAAGATTTCATTGATACAGAACTCTGTTTACTTTCATTCACTTCATACCTCAAGAGATATAAAAAAGAACCACTTTATAAGAATAGTATCATTTCTACTATCCATACAAGTGGCTCTTTGATGATGCCATAGCAAAGACATCAAGATTTTTCAACTAGACTATTTAACTTTTTTGAAACGGAATAAGAGAATGGAACCAAATGCAAGTACTACTCCTACAACAGTAAGCAAGATAGTCATTTCAGAAGTACCAGTATTTGGTAGTTCTTTAGTTTCTCCTGGTTGTTTAGGTTTGTTATCAGAAGATTCCGGAGTCTCAGCAGCATAAGTATTTGTGATGGTTGGATTATTACCTGTAACTGTTGCTACAAGTTGACCTTGACCATTGTCTACAACTTTTACTGTTACTGTATAAGCATTTTTATCATAAGTTACACCAGTTTCATTACCAGCTTTTTCAGTGATCGTGTATGTGTGAGTTCCTGCAGCAGTGTATTCAATCGCTGGGAAAGCAATTGTTCCGTCTGCAGCATTCTTAGCCGTGGCTACAAGTTTGTCGCCTTCTTTCAATTCAAATTCATATTTATCTGCCTCAAGAGTTTTACCATTTAGGACTTTCTTAGCAGTAATTGAAGTTATTGCAGATTTAGCAGAATACGAATTTACAAAAACTTTATTGTCATATTTAACACTTGCAAACTTCTCACCATAAACATCTGTTACAGTAACTTCTGCGTTAATAGTCTTATCATCGTAAGCAAAACCTGGTTTTTGATCATCAACTTCTTTTATCTGATACTTATAAGTACCCGCTGTAAAGAATTTAACGGCTTTAAATTTCACTTTGCCATCTTTATCATTCTTAACAGTTTCCACAACTGATCCGTTTAGATCAAGTAGTTGGAAGCTAAATTCTTCAGCATCTAAGTCTTTTCCTTTTAACTGCTTAGAAACCTCAAATGAAACTTCTGTAGAACGTGAACCTGAACTAATACCTTCAGTTGTGGTTAATGGTGCAAAACCTTCTACATCAAAGTTTTCAGTCGAAGTCGTAATTTTAACGTTATTGAAAGCTTTCTTTGAATAGGTTACACTAAACTAGACAGAAATTATAAAGTGTTCTACACTAACA